>JBPCWX010000277.1:0-11891 GCA_051009095.1 Gammaproteobacteria bacterium
CAGCCAAAAGACAGCAGATACATAATGCCGTACCAATAGACCGGCCAGCCAAATAGCCGAAAAGCAATGGGGTCAAATTCAGGATGAATAAACATGCGGTCGCATTTTAACTTAATTTTTGCCTGCCGGTTGCTTATCTATATACGATGTTTTATAATAAATTCCAAATTTATGGTTTATGCGGTTAAAACCACATTGATAATTACCAGGAGAACAAGTGCCCACCATTTACGATAATAGCGCGTCCGATTATTTTTTGCTTAATGGGTTACGCCAAGCGTTGGCGGTGTCGCGCCGTGCCGATTTTTGCGTAGGTTATTTCAATTTGCGCGGTTGGCGTGAAATTGCGGATGACATAGAGAAGTTGCCCGGGCAGGATAGCCGCATATGCCGCCTGCTTATCGGCATGCTGCTGTCGCCCAAGGAGGCGGTGCAGCAGCAATATGGCGTCAGGGAAGCGCCAGAAATCACCAATGCGGAAGTGCACAAAAATAAAAAGAATGCGATTAATAACTTTCGCCGTCAATTGACCTTTGGCATTCCCTCTGATGCTGATGAGCAAGGGTTGCGCCGTTTATCCAAGCAATTACGGGAGGGTAAATTGCGGGTTAAGTATTATGCCCGCTATCCCTTGCACGCCAAATTATATTTGGCACATAGAGATGATGTCATCAACCCGACCATTGGTTTTGTTGGCAGCAGCAATCTTACTCTGGCGGGTTTGGCGCGGCAGGGGGAATTAAACATAGACGTATTGGACAAGGATGCGGCCACCAAACTGGCGCGGTGGTTTGAGGAGCGTTGGGATGATCACTGGGCGATAGATATTACTGAGCCATTGGCGGAAGTTATTGAAAAAAGTTGGGCCAGCGGTGTAAGATCGCCTTATCATTTATATTTAAAAACTGCCTATCATTTGTCGCGTGAGGCTATCGCTGGTATCGGCCAGTTTCGTGTGCCCCCCAAGTTTGCCAATGAAATTTTAGAGTTCCAAAGTCATGCCGTATCTATTGCCGCACAATACCTAAATCGGCGCGGCGGCGTCATTATCGGCGACGTGGTGGGTTTGGGCAAAACCATGGTCGCCAGTGCCGTAGCCAAAACGTTTCAAGAAGACCACGGCGATAATGTATTGGTTATTTGTCCGCCAAAGTTAACAAGCATGTGGGATAGTTATATACATAAATATTCCATTGCCGGCAGTACCCTGTCGCACGGCGCATTGCACCACCTCAAAGATATGGCGCGTTATAAATTAGTTATTATCGATGAAAGCCATAATTTTCGCAATCGCAAATCTCAGCGCTACGCTATGCTCAAAGATTATTTGCGCATTAACGAATCTCGTGTCATTTTGCTGACGGCGACGCCGTATAACAAAGATTTTGCTGATATGGCCAATCAATTACGGCTATTTTTAGAGCCCGACTGCGACTTAGGAATACGCCCCGACCATCTTTTGCACCATACCAGCGGTGGCGAAAGAAGTTTTAGGGCCGCCCATCCCAATACGCTGGTTTCTTCTTTGGCTGCCTTTGAGCAAAGTAATTTTGTCAATGACTGGCGCGAACTCATGCGGCATTATATGGTGCGCCGCACCCGTGCGCATATCCAAAGAAATTATGCCCAATATGATAAAGAAAAAGGCCGTTATTATTTTACTTTCAATAATGGCCAGAATTTTTATTTTCCCAAGCGGCAAGTGCGGCGGCTGGATTTTGCCATGCAAGCGGATGATAACGATGTTTATGCAGCATTGTACTCACCGCAAATTGTCGACGCCATTAGCGGCATGGCGTTGCCGCGCTACGGACTTAAACAATATATTTCGCCCCACCCGCCCGTGGAGGCAACAGCAAGCGAGCAAAGTGTCATAGAAAACTTAACCCGTGCGGGCCCGCGTTTGCGCGGTTTTGCCCGCATCAATTTATTTAAGCGCTTAGAAAGCAGTGGCCATGCTTTTTTATTATCGGTGCGCCGCCATATCCTGCGCAACGCGATTTATCTTGCGGCACTGGAAGAAGATGAGAAGGCGGAAGGCGGCAATGACGGCAAACCAAGGGCGAGTGATTTGCCCATCGGCCAAGTGTCTGTGGATGGGATCGATGATGGCACGGAAGAGGAAGATAATGCCCAAGAATCTGGCGATGATTATAGTACCCTGACAACAATGGATGAATTTTTGCGTGCCGGCAAAGGCAAGCACAAATTTTTGCGCTCCAAAGAAGAACGCCATAAATTCCAATGGATTAGGGGCGGCTTATTTACCGATGAATTAAAGCAGGATTTGCGCGCTGATTGCCAGCGGTTGCTGGACATTCTCAAAGTGGTACCCATATGGCAAACATCCGATGACCGCAAATTAGCGGCATTGCGCGAGTTGTGCATGAAAAAACACCGTCACGATAAAATCCTTATATTCAGCCAGTTCAAGGATACGGTGATTTATTTGCATCAGGCCTTAGCCACGGCAGAAGATGAAATTGCCATGGTGCATGGTAGCACTGATAATATAGTGAATATTATCCGGCGGTTTAGTCCCCATAGCAATCCACTGCCCAACGGCGAGAGCGCAAAATCGCAATCCTTGCGAATCATTGTTGCCACTGATGCGCTCAGTGAGGGGCAAAATCTGCAAGATGCGCATGTTATCGTTAATTACGATTTACCCTGGGGGATTATTCGTTTGGTGCAGCGGGTTGGGCGGGTGGACAGAATTGGGCAGCGAGCGGAGACCATTGAATGTTATTCTGCCATGCCGGCGGAAGGGATAGAAAATATTATCTCTTTGCGTTCACGCTTGGTGCGCCGCATGAAAGACAATGAAGAAGTCATTGGCTCCGATGAACAATTTTTTGGTGAGGATATTAATGCGGATAATCATTTGCAGGCGATCTATGACGGTAATGCCATTTTGGAAGATGGGGAAGATGAAACCGATTTAATTTCACGCGCATATGATATTTGGCGGCAGGCGACCAAAGACAACAAAGAATTGGAACAAACCATTTTGCAAATGCCCGATGTGGTGTATTCCGCCAAACAAAGCGCGCACCAAGGTGCGGTGGCATACATTAAGGATAATTTACGCGATATGCTAATTGAAATGAATGACCAAGGCGAAGTGGTATCGCATTCGCAATCGCGCATTTTGGATTTGCTGGAATGCAAACCAGATGAGCCGCCCGCACCAGCCGCCGCCAATCGCCACGAACTTGTCGCCGCAGCGGTGCGGCATGTTGTCCGCAATGACCAAAAAATAGGCGGGCAGCTGGGCGGCGAAAACAGCATCCGCAACAAATTATTTAATCGTCTGCAAAACATATCACAGCAAGATGATGGCACTTTGTTTGCCGATGGCGAAGTGGGCAAAGTGGCGCAGCAGGTATATGACCATCCCCTGACCGAGCGGGCGCGCGAGCGCATTGGGCGGCAGATGCGCTTGGGCATAGAAGATAAAAATCTGGCGGATATGGCAGTCAATTTGTGGTGCGACGATGAATTGTGCGCGCTACCCAAAGATGATGAACCCGCGGAGACAAAAATTATCTGTTCGATGGGGTTGGTGAAAAAGTAGTCATGGCCGGGTGGTTTATGGTAAAGTCATAATATGTTCCAAAAAATCATGGAGGTAAAAGGTCATGGATGAGAAAGCTATTTCTGACATGTCAAAAGAAGAACTTGAAGCGAAGTACGGCAAATTTGACCAACCAGTAAAAGTCACTGTGAATAGAGAAGGCGCCCATGTCGACTTGAAATCTGCTCTTGCTCATCCGCGGATGCGCTATTATGTTGACTTGGCGAAAGAGCAAAGCCAAAGGAACAAAGCAAGCAAGGAGTAAATCTTTGGCCACAAATTCCACATATATTTTGTCATTGATTTTGCCCATTGTTGTAAGTGGGTATGCGTTATATGGCACAATGGTGCTTTCGCGATTTTGGGCTGAGCCTGCCGAAAACCAGCGCTATTTTCGCATGCTGTTGTGCGGTTATTTATGGATACTTCTGATTTCGCCGATGTTTATGCCATATCTCAATGCTTTCATTACTAACCCTGAAAGTATGGATGTGGAAAACTTAGTTAAAACAGTTCTTGCCATTGGCCTAAGAATGTTATTGGATGGAATTTACATATTATTGCGTTCTGTAAAATGTATAAACCAAGATTATTATCAAGGTTGGCTAAGAAATAAATTGATGGAAAGGAAGCTATATAATTACTTAAAATCGTTAGAACTGGTAATAGTCAATCTTAAGAATGATAAAGTTTATATTGGATTTATCCTTGATTTTGACCTCCCTGAGGTTAATTGGATTAGCATTGCCCCCATAATGAGTGGCTACAGAGATGAAAAGAAAAGATTACAGTTGACAACCGATTATCATCAGGGAATTGAAAATATGATTAAAAATTTGGATAAGAAATCGGATGAAAGTATTGTTGATGTGTCCATCCTCATACCAAGCAAAGAAATCGTAGCATTACAAAACTATAATCCCCATTTATACAATGCAATGAACACTCCCACATCATAAAATGCCCATAACCCGCCAACAATTAACAGACCTCATCAAGAGCGGCGAATACCGCCCAATCTTTTTCGAACACTTGGGCTGGGATGCAAGCCACAGCGAAGCTTTTCAGATGGAAGTCCCATTTGCCGGCGAAAAACGGCTTTATACGATTGACCCCATCGCCCAAAAGCGCGGTTTTGTCATTTGTCTCGCTCAGTGCGAAAACTTTCCACATAAGAATGAGCAGGCAAAATTGGTGCGCTTGCTCCGCAATCATCATAACCAAAATATCTTAATTTTGCGGACCAAAGACGGTGGCCAAAAATGGCTCTTTGCCTACAAACAGCCCAACAAGCAAATGCGCTTGTTAGATGTCACTGTCACCTCGCCGCAAACCCCCGATATTTTAATCAGCAAACTTAGCCACATAGTTTTTCGCATGAGCCAAGAGGGGGGGTTGAACATCACCGACGTCGTCAGGCAGATAAATGAATCTTTTGCCCGCAACGCGGAAGTCGTCACCCGCCAGTTTTATAATGAATTTCGCCAAAACCTCAATAAATTCCAAGACTTCATTGTCGGCTTGCAGCAAACAGTGGACCAGCAGCAATACGCCGCACTTATGCTGAACCGCCTTATGTTTGTTTATTTTATTCAACATAAAGGCTTTTTGGATAACAACACAAATTATCTAAAAGAACGCTTGCAGCAGATCCAGCAAAAACATGGACGCGATAAATTTCATTCGCATTTTTATCGCCATTTTTTGCTCACCTTATTTCATCGCGGACTCGGGACGCCGGAAGAATCGCGGGATGAAGCAACGCATAATCTTATTGGGCGGGTGCCCTATCTGAATGGCGGACTTTTTGACACCCACCAAATAGAACATGGCAATCATATTGATATTCCAGATGAGGCCTTCGAGAAAATCTTTACTTTTTTTGATAAATATCAATGGCATTTGGACACCCGCCCAGAGGCGTCGGGCAGCGAAATTAATCCCGATGTAATCGGTTATATTTTTGAGAAATATATCAACGATCGCGCCGCCATGGGCGCCTATTACACGCAAGAGGATATTACCGGCTACATTGCCCGCAACACCATATTGCCGTGTCTTTTGCAAAAGGCCAAGGAGCAATGCCGCGAAGCGTTTAACCCGCAAAGCACTATCTGGCGGCTGCTGCGCGAAAACCCCGACCATTATATTTATGAATCCGTCCGTCATGGCTGCGATCTGAGCGATGATAAATTGCCGCCCAACATCGCCATGGGTTTGGATGCCACCGCGCCGAATTTGCGCGAACGCCGCGCCGCATGGAATGAGCGGGCGCCAGAAGAATGGGCATTGCCCACCGAAACATGGCGTGAAGTCATCGCCCGCCGCACCCGCTATTTTGCCTTGCGTGAGAAAATCCGCAACGGCGAAATCTGCCGCATCGAAGATTTGACCACGCATAATTTGGATATTGAAGAATTGACGGCGGACACTTTGCGGGCGCATGAGGGAAGCGATTTTATTACCGCGTTTTTTATCGCCATTGCCGGCCGCTCGGCCATGGAAAACAGAAGGGATAATGAGCGGCGCGGTATTACGGTATTAGACCCCGCTTGCGGCAGCGGGGCTTTTTTGTTTGCCGCGCTTAATGTGTTGGAGCCGCTGTATGAGATTTGCATCGACCGCATGGAGAAGTTTGTGGGTGAGGACAATAAAAAAGACGGCAAAAAGCACATATATTATCGCCATGTATTGAAAGACATCAGCAAGCATGGCAATCAGCAGTATTGGATTTATCGCAGCATTATTCTGAACAATTTATTTGGCGTGGACATTATGCCCGAGGCGGCGGAAGTGGCAAAACTTCGCTTGTTTCTAAAATTGGCGGCGGTGGCGGAGCCAGACATGAGCAAAAGCAATATGGGGCTGGAGCCTTTGCCCGATATTGATTTTAATATCCGTGACGGTAATGCGCTGGTTGGTTTTGCCAGTTGGCAAAATTTTCAACATGCGGCGGCGGCAAAATTGGATCTGAGCGACGGGCTATTGGGCGAGGTGCGCAATCAGGCGGAAATGACCGGCATGGCTTATCGGCGTTTTATTGATGCGCAGACCGTCAGCGACATTGGCAGCGGAGATTTTCGCCTTGCCAAAAGCGAATTAAAACGGGCAATGGGATCGCTAACCGACAATTTGGATATGTATTTGGCGCATGACTACGGACAAGCGGCAGAGGGAAGATACAACCCATGGCGAGAATCGCACACGCCATTTCATTGGTTTGCCGAGTTTTATGAGATTATGGAAAACGGCGGCTTTGATGTGGTGATTGGCAATCCGCCATATGTGAAATATACGGAAGCCCGACGGCAGTATACGGTAAAAAATTACAAAACGGAATCTTGCAACAATTTGTATGCAATGTTTATTGAGCGGGCTATTGAGGAGGTCGGCAAAGAAAATGTGGGCATGATTGTTCAGTTGCCTGTCGTTTGCACGGATGCCATGAAAGAGGCGCAAAAAATATTATGCGCCCAAGATACTTGGTTTTTGACTTTTGGCGACCGGCCGGGAAAATTGTTTGAGGATATGCAAAACATTCGTGCGACTATTTTGCTGTCTAAAAAAAGTATGGGCAAACCTAAAATACATTTCACAAACTACAAAAGATGGCATACTTGCGCCCGTTATACAATATTTGAAAATATTGCCTTTGCTGGTAATAACGGCATGGCAGGATATTCGGGTGCAATTCCAAAAATCGGCAGTGATTTGGGCAAAAAGATTTACGGCAAAATTATGCTTTTAGAAGACACATTAGGAAGTGCCATTTATGGCAATCATTCATGTTTTTATCATAATGCGATTCAGTATTGGATTAGGGCGATGGATTTTACCCCTTACTTTTGGAATGAAAGGGATGGCGAAAAAATTTCAGAGCATACCAAAACGTTGGATTTTAATGACAGAAAATCGGCATTAGTAGCGTGTGCATTATTGAACAGTTCGCTTTTTTACATGTGGTTTACTTTTAATTCCAACTGTCGGGATTTAACAAGGCGCGAAATTATTAACTTCCCGATAGATTTAGTAAAATTAGTCGGCGAATGTGGCGAGGAATTATCATTGCTGAATAGCGAACTAATGGAAAATTTGAAGAGTCATGCAACGCGTAAAACGGCACAATATAGAGCAACAGGGCGTGTGGTATATGATGAGTTTCACCCTTCGCATGGCAAGCCAATCGTGGATAAAATAGACACAGTATTAGCGCGCTATTACGGTTTCACCGATGAGGAATTGGATTACATCATAAACTATGACATCAAATATCGTATGGGAGGTGGCGGATGAGTGATTTAACTAGAAAAGAAAAACAGGCATTAGAATATGCTTTGGCAATGGAGAGCGGCTACGTGCTGCATTTTTCTAATCGTACTTTTGCAGAATTTTTTGAGGAGGATTTTGGTATTAATATATATAGCGATAAATACTCTCTTTATGGAGATTCCAAAGCAAAGCGAATGCGTGCTTTTTGGGAAAAGGAAGACAACGCCTTGGTTGGCGAGGTACTTAACTTGCTTTTAAATAACAACCCCTCAGATAAATGTTATCAAATTGTGCGCCGTTTGCGGGAAAGCTCTGACTATAAATTGATAGATGGGCGTCTTGTTCCTATTCACGGCGAAGAGGATGCGAAAGAAGTTGAGCAAGCGGTGAAAAGTTTGCCATATCCAAACGCACGTGGACATTTGAAGAAAGCGGTAAAATTATTTGCCGACCGCCCTGATCCGGATTATGCGAACAGCATAAAAGAAAGCATTAGCGCAGTTGAATCTTTGTCCCGCGAATTGACGGATGAAAGAGATTTTAGCGTGGCGGTAAGAAAATTAAACTTACATGGCGCATTTACGGAGGCACTCATTAAGATGTATGGCTATACGAGCGATGAAGCAGGTATCCGCCACGCGAGAACAAACGAATCGTTGCCGCCCGACCAAGCAACCGCCCGCTATATGCTGGTTATATGCTCTGCGGTGGTGAACTTTATCGCCGACAAAACAACAGATTAATAACGGTGAGATGAATTTATGGCATAAATTTTGTGCCGATAAATGATTTATTTGCCGTAAAATATGGCTATGCACAAATATGAGGACATTAGCGAAAAAGTCTACGCACGGGCGGAGGAGGAGTCGCTTGGCGGTAAAGAAAAATTTTGGCTGCGAGCCGACAATGATGTTAGGTGGTTGTTCAAAATAGGCAGAGATAACCCCGAAAATTGGTCGGAAGTGTTGGCCGCCGATATTTGTCAAGCGTTGCATATTCCTCATGCGGAATATAAACTTGCTGTTTATAATGGGAAACCGGGGGTTATTTCCAAAGATTTTGTCCGCTTGTCGCCGCAAGGCGAAACGCGGGATTTCACCTTTCGCGATTCCACTTGTTTGCTCGCAAATTTTCTTGAGATTTGTGGCAAGGATATTCTGGAAAATATTGCGCCGCCTATTGCGGATAGGTTTCAGCAGTTAACTTTAACTATCAGCAGAAAGGAAATGATTCAAGCGATGCGGCATATTGAGGTAGCAGCGTTTATGGTGTGGTTTCATCAGGAAGCGGCAAAGGAAGGAACTACTTTTCTTATTCGCGCCCCAAACTTTCCAAAGTCGGAATATTCGCTTTTGCATTATTTTGTCGGCTATCTAATGTTGGATGTGCTCATTGCTAATAGGGATAGGCATCAGGAGAATTGGGGCTATATTGAAGAGATAAGTGGGGGCGATGAAAAATGTTGTGCGCCGACATATGACCATGCGTCTTCTTTTGCCAAAGAAAGCGATGAGAAAAAGGAGGCACTGATGAACAACAAAAATGGTTTTGGAGTAAAAGATTTTTGCCGCCGCGCATTTACCCCATTTGTCAATTTTGCCGGCAAAAAGTTAACTACGCTGGAAGTTTTTGCTTTCGTAAACGCTTATTGGCCCAAAGAGGCAGAATATTGGAAACGCCGTCTACGTCGATGCTCAATGGAAAAAGTGTTTATTCCATTGGTGCATCGCTTCCCTGATGATGTGATGTCGCCTATCACCAAAGATTTTGTTATTGAAATGCTTAGATTTAATAAAGACAGGATTCTTTATTTGTGATGCGCTTTTTGCTGAGATGTGCGGTTAACAAGTACTCTTTTTAGAGTGCACTTTTTGTCGAGTACTTTTTATTGTATATACTATTGTCAAGTATTTACTTGACAATATAGTATAATGATAAAACTTTTTTTATCACACAGTGGAGTTGGCATGTCGGCAGATTTTTATATTCCTAATCGTTTATTTTTGGCGGCTCGCGGTGCACAGCCGGGGGAGTGGTTGCCATTGGGTTGCTTAGCGCATGATGATGAATGTTATTATTTCACCATGACCCAAGCCGCGCAAGAAAACTCCGATGATTGGAAAGCGTCTCTTTTTGGGATTCCCAAAGATCCCGATTGGCATTTTAGCCATGTGCCGCCGCCTTTTCATATGCGCGTGTGGAATAGGGGGCGTAAAGACCGCCCAACTTATTTGCGGTGGCTGGGGCTAAGCGAAGAAGAAGCCAACGAGCCAATGGTGGAAATGGCGCATTCTTTTGGTCGCAAAGTCCTCGATGAATATGAGACTTTTGCCGAACCAAAAGAGCAAAATGGCCATTATGATTTTTGCTTTCCCCTGCAAGATACGACCAAATTAATTTGGGGCGATAACTGCAAGGCGCCTGCGAACTGGCGGGAACTCTATAACACCATTACTGCCGCCATTCGCGACATGCCAGAGGGCGAAGAGTTTCTACTGGAAAAGGACGGCGACAAAAAAGTTGCTTTGCTGACACCTGACGGGGAAAAAGTAGGATTTTGTCCGCGTGCATATGCGCCTGAGATCCAAACGCTAATGGACAATGGCGAAAGCAACCTCAAAGTTATTATGGAGCGCGTTAATGACGCATCGCCCGATATGATGGCGATTTGCCGTCTGACTTGTCGCGCCCCCAAAGGCTTTGCGGGCTTTTGCCAAAGTGAAGAATATAAACTGGTGCGATAAAATGGCGCGCACCTAACGCGCCTTTATCATGTCGCAAACCATCAACGTCCCCGCCTGGCCATCGCCCATTTTTGCCTTGGGCAATGCCGATATTTTATCCTTGCCCAAAACGGCGTTTTTATGTTCGCGCCGTGTGCCGGCAGGGGCAATTTTAGAGATTTATAAGTGGGCGCAACAGGTGCGCACCGATGGCGTTTGCGTTTTGTCGGGCTTTCATTCGGTTTTGGAGCGCGATGTGTTGAAGATTTTATTGGCCGGCAAACAGCCGCTTATTCTTGCCGCCGCCCGCGGTTTGCCCAAACGCTTGCCGCCCGAACTTGACACCGCGCTAACCGCAAAAAGACTGCTGATTTTGTCGCCTTTCGCCGCGAATATAGCGCGCCCCAGTGCCAAACGCGCCGAATGCCGCAATAGTCTTATGCTTCAATTGGCCGAGCGCGTGATTATTGGTCATGCCGCACCGAATGGACAACTGAGCGCGCTTTTGGCGGAAATGCCCCCAACAAAAAATATTACATTTTTGGGATAGCAAAACGCGGACTTGCGCCGCCAATAATTATGCGCTCATATATGGCTGCTATTTGGGGCAACAGCGCCCAATTAATGTAAAATACGCCCTACCTTTGGTGTATGCCCGGCGATCGGCATATTCATTTCCCAAACATGGAGAGCAATGATTAACAAACGGCCCCAAAAACATGGCCTTTACAATCCAGCCAATGAACATGATGCCTGCGGCGTGGGCTTTGTGGCGCACTTGCACGGCAAGACCTCCCGCCAGATTATCGACTCCGGCTTGCAACTTTTGGCTAACCTAACTCACCGCGGCGCGGTTGGGGCTAATCCCACCACCGGTGACGGCGCCGGGCTTATGACCCAAATGCCGCATAACTTCTTCCGCACCGTCGCCGCCCAAAATGGCTTTTCCCTCCCCAATCAATATGGCTGTGCCATGCTTTTTTTGCCCAAACAAGAAAAACAACAAGCCGCTATGCGGCAAATGATTGATAATATTCTCGCCCAAGAAAATTTGCCGCTTTTGGGATGGCGACAAGTCCCCGTTTGCCGTGAGGCGATTAATGATGAAGTCGCCGCCAGTGAGCCTTCAATATGGCAGGTTTTTGTCGGCGGCGCTCCCCATGATGATGAAGATAATAACGGCGATGGATATGAACGCAGAATGTTTATCGCCCGCAAGCAAATGGAAAATGCCGCCCGTGCCGCAAAATTGGATTTTTATTGCTGCTCTTTCTCGGCGCGCACAGTGGTTTATAAAGGCATGTTTCTTGCCGACCAACTGC
>JBPCWX010000278.1:0-5077 GCA_051009095.1 Gammaproteobacteria bacterium
TTTGCTTTCCATCATCTGCGGCTTTTTTGCCGTGGCCATGCCGCAAATGGTTTTGGCCTATATGACCCGCCTTTCATCGGCGAAAAAATCGCTTTTTTCCTTCTGGGCGGCCAAATTTTCCATCACCGTTTTGCTGCTCGCCACGGCCCTGCGGCTGCTGCATGAATTATCCTTATTGCACGCTGCCTACTTTCTCATCGGCGTGCTGGCGGCGCTCATTTTTAATATTGCGGCTTTGTTGTTATCGCCGCGCCTCCGCATAGAGACGGTGTGATGGCGGGTACGGTGCCGTGGCCAAACAATACCGCCGAATATATCGGCGGGCATTTGTCCAATTTCTCCATTGGCGGCAGCGGCAGTGATGGCCCGACAACTTGGGCTTTGCATCTGGACACGTTGTTAATGTCTTGGGCGCTTGCTTTTTTGGGCTTTTGGCTGCTCATGCGGATAACGCGAGTGGCAGCGGTGCGGCAGCCCTCGCGCGGTCAGATATTTTGCGAGATGCTGTTTGGTTTTTTTGACAAGCAGGTGCGCGACTTATTTCCCGATGCACCAAAGATTATCGGCCCCATGGCGGTAACCATTTTTATTTGGGTCTTTCTGATGAATTGCATGGATTTAGTGCCGGTGGATTTATTGGCTGCCGGCGGTTATTTACTCACTGGCTCGGTGCCGCATTTCAAACTGCTGCCGACTGCGGATCTTAGCCTAACCGCAGCGATGGCGACTGCTGTTTTTGCCTTGACCATGTATTACAACATTAAAGTCAAAGGTCTTGGCGGCTTTGCGCATGAAGTTGCGGTTGCGCCTTTTGGGGCAAAAATGGCGCCGATTAACATCATTCTGCGGGTGGTGGAAGAACTGGCCAAACCGTTATCGCTGTCCATGCGGTTGTTTGGCAATTTATTTGCGGCGGAAATGATCTTTTTGCTCATCGGCGGCGGCATTTCATATATTGCTTCATGGGCTTTTTTGGGGCAGTGGATTTTTGGCGGGCCGTGGGCTATTTATCATATTTTGGTGGTGCCTTTGCAGGCCTACATTTTTGCGGTGCTGACTGTTGTATATTTAGCCATGGCCCACGAAAAACATTAAATCTATCATCAAGGAGACAAGCATGAAAATCATACAAAAAGCCATTATTTTTCTGTTCGCGGTTTTGCCGGCACAGGCTTTTGCGCAAGAGGCCGTTGCCACCAGCAAAGGGCTGGCCATTATTGGGGCGGGATTGGCCGGCTTGGGAGCAGCCATCGGCATCGGCATTTTGGCCGGGCGGTTGCTGGAAGCCATCTCGCGCCAGCCAGAATTGGAAGGCAAGTTAATGCAGCGCTTTTTCCTCACTGTCGGTCTGACGGATGCGGTGCCCATTATCGCCATTGCCTTGTCTTTGGTTGTATTATTTGCCTAATCTGGCGGGCGACACCATGAAAAGCAACATGCAAATGGTCATCATATGGTCGGCGACGCTGCTGACACCGGTGGCATCGGCGGCCGAAAGCGGGCTTAAATTGCTGAGCTTCACCACCTTGCTGGGCGAAATCATCACCTTTGCCATTTTGGTGTGGGTGATGATGAAATTCGTTTGGCCACCGCTGATGAAAGCCATCGACTCACGGCAAAAGGAAATTGCTGACGGTCTTGCCGCCGCCGACCAGGGACGGCAGGATCTGGCTGCTGCCGAAGTCCGCAAAAATGAATTGATGAATGATGCGCGCACCAAAGCAAGCGCTTATCTTGCCGAAGGCGAAAAGCGGCGCAGTGAGATTGTGGACGCGGCACGCCATGAGGCACAGAATGAAACAGCGCGTATTCTGGAACAAGGGCGGCGCGATTTGGAATTGGAACGCATTGCCATGTCGCGCGAGTTGGAGACTAAACTGGGCGAACTGGTCATCGCCGGCACCTCACAAGTATTGGCGCGCGAAGTGGACGCCACCGCGCACGCCGACATTGTCGCCTCACTCAAACAAAGCCTGCGCTCATGAGCAGCAAAATTGCCCGTCCATATGCCGCGGCAGCCTTTGCGCATGCTCAGGAAAGCGGCGCAAGCGACATTTGGAGCGATTTTTTTGCCACTCTCGCCGCCCCCGAAACCCAGCGGGCGATCTTTTCTGCGGTGCGCGGTCAACCCGTGGCGGAAGAGGTCTTAGCCGAGGCGCTGCTCTCAGCATTTGCCATAACGGATACGGGGCAGCAAAATTTCTTGCGCGTGCTGGCACACAATCGGCGGCTGACATTATTTGCCGCCATTGCCGATCGCTTTGAGGAATTGTGTCGGCAAAGCGCTGGAATTTCGATGCTGCGGGTTGAATCTGCGCAACCGATGGACGACGCGGCACAACATGATTTTAACGCCTTTTTGGAACAATGGAGTGGCGGCAAGGTACAAGTCACTTATGACGAAAATGCGGATTTATTGGGTGGCGTGCGCATCTATGCGCGCGACAATGTATTGGACGCCAGCATTCGCGGCCGCTTGCAGCGGCTAACGGCGGCGTTAAATTAAAGACCTTTCTATCAGGAGAACAATCACAATGAAGCAACTGAGTCCGGCGGAAATCAGCGACGTCATTAAACAAAAAATCGGCAACATTAACTTGGACGCCGACATGCGCAATGAAGGCGTGGTGCTGTCAGTCAATGACGGCATCGTACGCTTACACGGCTTGTCGGATGTGCAGCAAGGCGAGATGCTGTCTTTTTCCAGCGGTGGCTTTGGTTTGGCGCTTAATTTAGAGCAAGATTCGGTGGGAGCCGTAATTTTGGGCGCTTACGAGCATATCAGCGAAGGCGACCGTGCCGCTTGCACCGGGCGCGTCTTGGAGTCCCCGGTCGGTGACGGTCTCATTGGGCGGGTGGTTAATCCGCTGGGTGAGCCATTGGACGGTAAAGGCGCGATTGACGCCGCCGGCCACGAGGCCATTGAAAAAATTGCGCCGGGGGTGATTTGGCGGCAATCGGTATCGCAGCCATTGCAAACGGGGCTTAAAGCGATTGACACCATGGTTCCCATTGGCCGCGGCCAGCGGGAGTTAATTATCGGCGACCGACAAACCGGCAAAACAGCCATTGCCGTGGATACCATTATCAATCAGAAAGGGCAGGACTGTATTTGCGTATATGTCGCCATTGGTCAAAAGGCATCATCGGTGGCGGCAGTGGTGCGCAAACTGGAAGAGCATGATGCTCTCAAGCACACCATTGTGGTGTCGGCAACGGCATCAGATGCGGCGCCTATGCAGTATATTGCGCCATATGCGGGTTGCACCATGGCGGAATACTTTCGCGATCGGGGGCGGGACGCGCTGATTATTTATGATGACTTAACCAAGCAGGCGTGGGCGTATCGGCAAATTTCATTATTATTACGGCGGCCACCGGGGCGTGAGGCATATCCGGGCGATGTGTTTTATTTACATTCGCGGCTGTTGGAGCGGGCGGCGCGGGTGAATCCGGAGTATGTGGAAAAATTCACCAGCGGCGAGGTCAAGGGCAAAACGGGTTCATTGACCGCATTGCCGATTATTGAAACGCAGGCGGGCGATGTTACGGCATTTGTGCCGACGAATGTTATTTCCATTACTGACGGTCAAATATTTTTAGAGACCGATTTATTCAATGCGGGGGTTCGTCCGGCGATGAATGCAGGCTTGAGCGTATCACGCGTAGGCGGTGCGGCACAAACAAAAATCATCAAAAAATTGGGCGGTGGGGTGCGTTTGGCCTTAGCGCAATATCGTGAATTGGCGGCTTTTGCGCAATTTGCCAGCGATTTGGATGAGGCGACACGGCGGCAGTTGGACAAGGGTCGGGTGGTGACGGAATTGATGAAGCAAAAGCAGTATTCACCGCTGGCCACGGCGGAATTGGGCGCGACTTTATACGCCATTGAGCGCGGTTATTTTGACCAGGTCAAAGTGGAGGAAGCGTTAAAAATGGAGGAGGACATGTTGTCGCATCTGCACGCCAAACACGGCGATTTGATGGCGAAAATTAATGCTGCACCGGAATTGACTGATGATGTGGAAACGGAGTTGAAGGCGGCGTTGGACGAACATTTTGAAATGGTGGGGTGATGAATGTGGAGCGCTTTGCTTTCACTTTTGCAAGAATTTGGCCCGTGGCAAGGATTATTTCTGCTTGTTTTTTTCATTGCGCATGTGTGGTATTATCGCGCTAATGAAAAAAGGTTTGCCGAGCGCGAGCGCGAAATTAATCGCCTCTCAGAAAAAATAATCGGCTCATGGCTGATAACCAAAAACACACTGGCAGAATTCATCGCATCTTTGATACAATGGAGGCAAAGGATAAACAATGAATGATTTTATCGCTATCACTGGAATTTTGGTTATGGTCGCATTTGTGGTTTTGTTTAATTACAAAATCACCCAGCAAAATAATCACTTTCGCGTTTTGTCCGCATTTTTACATTTGCGGCACAAAGTCGCGCAAGACCTGTTTTCTTTTGACAACGTGCGCTCACTGAGCCGACAAGAATACGAATCCGCAAGATTTTTGCTGACCATGCTAAATCAAATCATCACGTACTATAATGACCATAGCACGGTGATGTTTAACCTGCGTCTGATGAGACGAATCGTCGAAAAAGACATGAGGCATTATCGGGAAGTGCAACAACAAGTCCGAGAAAAAATGTTGACCTTTCCCGATGATACGAATATCGCCAAATTATATGCGGAGTTTGCCCAAATTTCAGCGGCGGCATTTTTGACCCACACCCCATTTATACGCACTGAAATTATTCTGCGTTTGCTGTGGCGCGATGTTGCCGAGCAAGTGGCAAAAGCCAAGCAAGAGCAGGCGAATAGCCGCTTTGGTGATGACAAGAAATTTGCTTGAAAGGTTAGCATGAAGCCGCTGGATTTTTACCTTAATTTGCGCGCTGCGGGCTTTGGCGAAAAAAAAGCAATGGGCATTGCCATGGCATTCGCGCGGGCGGCACAGTTAGAAGAATTGGGCGGCGGAGATTCTTTTGCTCCCGCTTTGATGTCAGCAGGTTTGACGCAGGAGCAGGCAGAAATCATCGCACAATGGTTTGCTAAAATTCGTGGTAAAA
>JBPCWX010000279.1:0-3262 GCA_051009095.1 Gammaproteobacteria bacterium
GCGGTGACGGTGTAGGTTTTCGCTCCAACTCCACCGCTGGCGGTGAATGTGTGTAAACTCATGGCTACTCCAGCAGAACCAAAAAGCGGCGGTGTGCGCGGCAAAGATAAATGCGGCACAATCTCCACAATCACTTCTGTATAATAGCCAAATCTGGCGTCAACAACTAATGGATATATGTTGTAAACCCCCGGTGTGGCATTCGCCAGCACCGACAATATGCCGCTTTCTGCGTCGATGACAAAAAAGTCCGCATTATCAGGATACAACAGATAAGTTTTTGCCCCGGTCCCGCCGCTGGCGGTGAATTGGTGTATGGTGACTCCGGGATAACCATAAAGCGTTGCCCCTGCCATAAACAAAGGTAGCACTACTTCCACAATCGCCAAGGCGGTCGCTTCCTCGTCTGCCCCATCCATAACTTTTACCGATAAAGTGTAAACCCCCACCGTTGCGCTCGCGCGCAAAGATAAAACACCACTGGCGGAGTCAAGAGTGAAATAATCCTCATCGCTCGCCACAATGGTGTAAGTCTTTATCCCAGCCCCACCTCTGGCGGTGAATGTGTGCAAACTTACTGCGTTTCCGACATTGGCATATAATCGCGGCGCATCTGATAATGATATACCTAATATCGACACGGTTAAAACTGCGCTTGCCGTCAAATTCTCATATTGAGGATTCAGCAAATTAAACTGGTCTTCCACAAAAACAGTCGCAGTAAGTGTTTGCTGTTTATCCGCCAGCACAGATAATACGCCGCTTTGTGCGTCTATGCCAAAAACATCACCCACACTGTTCACCCGCCATTCCGCCCGCACCTGAATATTATTCACCTTAAGCGTCATCAATATGACATGGTCATTTTTTGATTGCACTTGCTTTGACATTGGGGCTTTAATGGACAATCCGCCCTCGCCATCCGCCAAGGCGTTGGGCAGCAAAATAAAAAATCCCAGCGATAAGATAAAGGTTAAAAGTTTTTTCATTCTTTGTTTTCAATAAATCCGCAGTGCCGGCACGGTAAAACTTTTGTGATTATAGTGGAAAGTGTCTTTTAGTATACGCCATGGCTTTATTATTTATCGGGGCAGAGGTTGCCCCCGACCACGCCGCATAATAAGATATACCGCAACCGAGCATAAAAGCAAACCCGCTATATTTAGCGGGCTGAGCGCTTCGCCAAATAATATAAATGCTTCTATTACCGTCAGCCCCGGGGTGAGATAGAATAATGCCGCCACCCGCGAGGCTGCACCTTGCTGGATCATCCACAATAATAAAAACACCGCCGCCAATGACAGAGCCAGCACCAACCACGCCAGCGTCAATATCAGAGGCCAAGACCAGGTAATTTCCATGCTTTCTGTTAGCATGGCCACCGTTAATAATACCGCCACGGCCGCTGCGTATTGAATGAATGACGCGGTGAGAATGTCGCAGCCGCTGCCGTGTTTTTTTTGCCATGAGGTGCCCAGCGACATGCCCACCAATGCTGCCGTAATGCAAATCAGAGCATCGCCGCCAAATCCGGCCATCGCCGCAGTGCCGCCGTCTAAGATAAAAAACACCCCCACTGCACCCAGCAAAAAACCGACCGCTGTGGCGGCGGTAAAAGATTCGCCCAGCCACACCGCCGACAATAAGGCGGTGAGCAAAGGGTGCATGCTCACCAATAAGGCCGCAGTGCCCGCCGGCATGCCCCGCGCAATCGCGGCAAAAACCCCGCCCAAATAACAGCCGTGAATGAGCAAGCCGATTAACCCTTGGGCGCCCACTGTTTTTATGCCATCCACGCGGCAGGTGCGCCGCCGCCAATAAATGATCGGCGCCAGCAAGACTAACACCAGCAGCAGGCGCAGCGACAGCAAAGTGAACGGTTCGGCATATGGCAAGGCATATTTTGCCGAGATAAATCCGGTGCTCCACAGCACCACAAATAATGCCGGCGCCGATGCGCGCATGGCGTGGGTCAACGGCTGATGGTGATTGAGCAAGTCGCTGGGGACGGGGCGATAAAATTAGTGGAGCGCTTTTTCTGCTTGCTGATCGGCATGATAAGAGGAACGCACCAAAGGACCGCAGGCGGCATGGACAAAACCGAGTTGGTCGGCGTATTTTTGGTAGTCTTGAAAAACGGACGGCGGCACATAACGGAGCACCGGCAAATGTCCGCGGGTGGGTTGCAGATATTGCCCAATCGTCAACATGTCGGTGCCGTGGGCGCGTAAATCTTCCATGACCTGATAAATTTCGCCGTCTTCTTCGCCCAAGCCGACCATGAGACCAGATTTGGTGGGGATGGTGGGATGACGATTCTTAAATTCGGCCAACAAGCGCAAAGAATGGTCATAGTCGGCGCCGGGGCGCGCCATTTTATAAAGTCGCGGCACGGTTTCTAAATTATGATTAAAAACATCGGGCGGCGCATCGGCCAAGGCCGCTAAGGCCGGTTCCATGCGCCCGCGAAAATCGGGGGTGAGAATTTCAATTTTTAACTGCGGTGACGCCTTTTTTGCCGCCGCGATGCAAAGGGCAAAATGTTCCGCTCCGCCGTCCAATAAATCATCGCGATCAACACTGGTAATCACCACATATTGCAGTCCAAGCTGCGCAATAACGCTGGCGAGATTATGCGGCTCATGTTCATCGGGCGGCTGCGGGCGACCGTGGCCGACATCGCAAAAAGGGCAGCGGCGCGTGCACAAATCGCCCAATATCATAAAGGTTGCAGTGCCTTTGCTAAAACACTCGCCGATATTGGGACAAGATGCTTCTTCACAAACGGAGTGGAGATTGTTTTGCCGCAACACCCGTTTAATTTCCGTAAAGCGGGCACTGTGAGGGGCTTGGACGCGAATCCACGGCGGCTTTTTGAGCAGCGTTTCCACCGGCACAATTTTGATGGGATTGCGGGCGGTTTTGTCAACGCCCCGCTGTTTGTCTATTGACGGCATGGTGGAATTTTACCACCGCCCGCATTAAAATGGATTCATTACCAGCAGCGGCTACCGTTTGCTTGACAAAGTCAATAAATAATTAACCGCATATGCCTGCCCCGCTAACTACAAGATCGCCTCAACAATACCGGAGACTTTGCTGGTGTATGGGTCATTGGTGAGCGAGAGAACCGCCGTGACCGAATCGTTGATGACGGTGTTGTTATAGTATATTGCCGGCAGCCGAAAGGTGTCGTTAAAAAGCACCAGACGCAGATGTCCGCCGTTCAACGGGCGCTGCTCCGCCACCCAAAAATTATCGG
>JBPCWX010000280.1:0-6257 GCA_051009095.1 Gammaproteobacteria bacterium
CGATAACTAACTGCGCACTACCGCGTTTGTCATGATGGTCAAAATATTCCGCGATTAATTTTTTCTTGGCATCGGAATCTTTATCACTTCCCGCATTGATTAGAAGAGTTAAGATAGAGTTAGTATAAGCATTTTCGCGCAATGCCCATATTTTATTTATGTTGCGGTTAAGTATCCGAATGAACCAAACCACTGGAGACAGCACCAGAGTTGGCAACAATATAAACGGGAACAGATGGAAAGGGTTTAACTTATCTCCCTTAGTAAAAAACCAAAGTGCCGCCGCTACTCCATAAAAAACAAACGCAAAAATAAAAAGCACCACAATAGCCTCATTTCTTGTTTTTTCCATTTTGCTTTTTTCGGCGTTATACCCTTACGCTTTTTCCTTATATTGCTTAACATCCAAAATATCGGATTGATGCGCTTTCAGTTGTTTTTGTAATTCTTGCCTAAATTCCTCTTTCTCTTTTTCGGACTGTTGCAGTGCTATTGCAACTCCCCGATTGTGAATGGCATTTTTATTATTCGGATTTAATTCGATCGCTTTGTCACAATCCGCTATGGCGCGCACATAGTCACCTTGCTCCTGATAAGCATTCCCGCGATTGCTATATGCCACCGCATAATCCTTTTTTAACTCAATCGCTTTGTCATAATCCGCTATGGCGCGCGTGTAGGCACCTTGTTTGCTATAAGCAACCCCGCGATTGTTATATGCCGCCGCATAATCCTTTTTTAACTCAATCGCCTTGTCATAATCCGCTATGGCACGCACATAGTCACCTTGCCTTTTATAAGCAATCCCACGATTGTAATGTGCCGCCACATAATCCTTTTTTAACTCAATCGCTTCGCCAAAATCCGCTATGGCGCGCATATAACCACCTTGCTCCTGATAAACAACCCCACGATTGTAATATGCCGCCGCATAATTCGGTTGTAACTCAATCGCCTTGTCATAATCCGCTATGGCGTGAGGATAATTCTTTTTCTTTGCGTAAGCATTCCCTCGACCAAAATACGAGCGAGCTTTCTCTTTCTCTGCAATACTATAAAGACCAATAATCTGCGTAAAAACAGCAATAGCCTCATCCAATTTGTTTTCATTCAACAACTGGATACCGCGCTCAAACAATTCTTTGTGTTCCGACTCCATCACTTTGTCTCCTTTTGCAACATAAACATATACCCGCCAAATGCCCCTATCCTAACACACTTTACCATCACCCCCCCAATTTGCGCCGCAAAATCTCATTTGCCTGCGCCGGGTTTGCCTGTCCGCGCGTTTCTTTCATCATCTGACCCACAAAAAAGCCAAATAATTTATCCTTCCCGCCGCGGTATTGCTCCACTTGCTGCGGATTCGCCGCAATAATTTTGTCCGCCAATGACTCCAAAGCGCCAATATCGCTAATTTGCGCCAAACCTTCGCGCGTAATAATCGCCGCCGCCGATTCGCCGCTTTCCCACATCTTTTCTAACACTTCTTTTGCCGTCTTGCCCGACACCTCGCCGCCGCTCACACGGCGCAATAAATCCGCCAAAGCCGCCGCCGATACCGCCGACTGCTCCACCCCCACGCCGCTTTTGTTTAACCATGCCGATATTTCACCGCACACCCAATTAGCGCACATCTTTGCCGCCGCCAAATCCGCCGCATCATCCGTAAAAGCCCGCAGCGTATCTTCAAAATAATCCCCCAAAGCGCGCTCCGCCGTCAACACCCCCGCATCATATGACGATAAATTAAATGACGCCATATATCGCTTTTGCCGCGCCCGCGGCAGTTCGGGCATCGCCGCTTGCACTTGTTCAATCCATTGCTCCGACACCGATAATGGCGGCAGGTCAGGGTCGGGAAAATAACGATAATCATGCGCATCCTCTTTGCTTCGCATGGCGCGCGTTTGGCCGCTGTCGGGCGAAAAAAGCCGCGTCTCCTGCAATACTTCACCGCCGCCTTCAAGCACGGCGATTTGCCGCTCTATCTCATAGCCCAAAGCCTGCTCCAAAAAGCGAAAAGAATTTAGATTTTTAATTTCGCAGCGCGTGCCCAAAGGCGCGCCCGGCTGCCGCACCGATATATTGGCATCCATGCGAAAAGAGCCCTCTTGCATATTGCCGTCACACACCCCCAGCCAACGCACTAAACTGTGCATGGCGCGCGCATAACTCACCGCCTCGGCAATGCTCTCCAAGTCCGGCTCCGACACAATTTCTAATAACGGCGTGCCAGCGCGATTCAAATCCACCCCCGAACCGCCGTCAATGTCATGCAGCAGCTTGCCCGCATCTTCTTCCAAATGGGCGCGGGTGATGCCGATGGTTTTGTCGCCGGCGGGCGTATCAATCACCAGCGTGCCGCCGCTGACAATGGGATATTCAAATTGGCTAATCTGATAACCTTTGGGCAAATCCGGGTAAAAATAATTTTTGCGGGCAAACTCTGACAGCGGATTAATTTTTGCCCCCACTGCCAAACCCAAGCAAATAGCATGTTCCACCGCCGCGCGATTCAACACCGGCAGCGCGCCGGGCATGCCGCCGTCGACCTCGCATACCTGCATGTTGGGCTCGGCGCAATAGTGCGTCCGCGCCGGCGAAAAAATTTTACTGATGGTTTTGAGTTGGGCATGAATCTCCAAACCGATGACGCATTGCCAAGTCATGCCGCCTCTGGCGGACGCCGCCGATGAAAATCCACGTGTTGCTGATATTGATGCGCCGTTTGCAAAAGCCGCGCCTCTGCCAGCGGCGGCGCAATAAGCTGCAAACCCACCGGCATCCCACCAACAAAACCGCACGGCACTGAAGTCGCCGGCAAGCCGGCAAGATTCACCGGCACCGTGTATATGTCCTGCATATACATGGCAACCGGGTCGCTGTCGGCAATGGCGTTTAACTTGAACGCCGGCCCCGGCGTTGTTGGCCCGGCAATAATATCGCACTGCTCAAAAGCGCGGGCAAAATCATCGGCAATCAGTTTTCGCACCTTTGCCGCACGGCGATAATAAGCATCATAATAACCATGCGATAAAACAAAAGTCCCCACCAAAATGCGCCGTTTAACCTCTTCGCCAAACCCGGCGGCGCGCGTTTTTTCGTACATCGCCGTCAGACCATCGCCGTCATCTATGCGCAAGCCATAACGCACACCGTCAAAACGCGATAAATTGCTGGACGCCTCGGCACTGGTCAGCACATAATAGGCGGGAATGGCAAAAGCCATGGTGGGCAAGCTTACCTCGACAATTTTTGCGCCCGCTTTTGCCAAAGTGCGCAAAGCCTCTTGCGTCCGCCCGCCAGTTTCAGACTCCAAACCATCGCCAAAAAATTCTTTGGGTGCGCCAATAGTTAGCCCGGCCAGCGGCTCACTAAGCAAGCGGGTAAAATCTTCTGTCGGCACTTGCAAAGAAGTGGAATCGCGCTCATCAAAGCCGCACAAGGCATTGAGTGCCGCCGCGCAATCTTCGGCAGCGGGCGCCATAACCCCGGCTTGATCGAAACCAGAGGCAAATGCCACCATGCCCCAGCGCGATATGCGGCCATAGGTTGGTTTGATGCCGGTCACGCCGCAAAACGCCGCCGGCTGACGAATCGAGCCGCCGGTGTCGGTGCCGGTCGCCAATGGCGTAAGGCGCGCCGCAACCGCCGCCGCCGACCCGCTGGAGCTGCCGCCGGGCGTCCGTGTTTCATCCCACGGATTGCGCGTAACGCCAAACGCCGAATGCTCGCCCGATGAGCCCATGGCAAACTCGTCCATGTTGGCGCGCCCAATGCTGACCAAACCAGCAGCGCGCGCGCGCTCAATGACGGCGGCATCAAACGGCGGGCGATAATTGCCCAAAATACGCGAGGCGCAAGAACTAATCTGCCCCCGCGCACAAAAAATATCTTTGTGAATAATGGGTGCCCCAGACAAAGGGTTAGCCGCCGCTGTCGCCGGCGGCGGTGTCGGAGATTCTTCCATCTGCACCAATGCGTTGAGCCGTTCCCATTGGTGCGCGCGCTGTTGAAAATACGCCGCCACATCCGCCGCTGTTGCGCCGCCGTCACGCACCAAAGCCGCCAAACGCAACGCCCCACAATCCGCCCACTCGGTCATTCAATCACTTTCGGCACCATAAAGCAGCCATGGTCGCTTTGTTTTGCCTGACGCAATAATTCTTCCTGCTGATAGCCGGCGGTGGCGCGGTCTTCGCGCAGGCGCAAGGGATGACCGCGAAATTGCGGCTGCGCAAAAGCGTCGACGTCTTCCACCTCGGCCTGCTGTAATTGTTCCATCATGCCGAGAATATCATTGAGGGCGCGCAAGGCTTCATCGGTTTTTTCCGGCGGCAATTCCAATCGCGACAAGCGCATTAATTTTTTTAACTCCTCTTTGCCGATGGCACTCATGACTAAACCTTTCCTTCTGCCGCCAAATCGCCCTCAGGCGAAAGCGGACCAACAAATTCCTCTGCCGCTTCCGCTGCTGGCGGACTTTCCTGCTCGGGTAAATTGGGGCCAATCTCGGCGGGCGAATCGGTGATCTCCACCGCCTCTTTTGCCGGTAAATCGGGGCCAATATCAAACTCATTGTACATGATTTCTTCAGTAATGGCTTGACTGGCAAGCAAAGGCGACACCACTGGAACATTCTCGGTTTTGACCGGGCGATATTTTGGCATCAGGCGATCGGTGGCGGTGATGCCGGCAATGGCGGCAAACGTGACGGCAATGAGCGCAAACAGCATGGACGGCGAAATGGCGCCCATTAAAAAACCGGCCAAAGGCGGGCCAATAAGCGCGCCCCAAGCGTAGCCCTGAAACAGGCGAAAAGAGTAATCCGCCGATTTCTCGCGGGCAACAAAAGATTGCCCGTAGGCAATATTGAGTGAAAATAAAGGACTTGACACAGAACCATATGCAAAAATCAAAAACATAAGTATACCCGATGACAGCTGCGGGCCAAAAAATAACACCCCCGCCAGCAATGCCGATATGCCCGCCAAGATCCCCAGTAAATCACGGCGGTCGGGTAAGTGATCCGCCAACCAGCCCATCGGCACTTGCAGGATAAAGCCGGCGCCATAAAAAATAACCGCCAGCGTTGCGCCCTCTTCTGCGGACACTTCCAACCCGCTCAAATATGCCACAAACAACCACCCCGCACCGGTGACAAAACCAAATCCCACCTGTCCCAAAAAAGACACCGGCGCCACGCGATAAGCCTCCATAAAACTCATGCTGCCGCCATCATCGCGCGGCGGCGCTTGCGGCTCGGCAAAACGGGTGAGACAAACCGGCACCATGGAAATAATCAAAAACGCAGTCGCCGCCAAAAATGCCTTGTCCGGCCATCCCACACCAAGCAATAAAATATATTGACTGAGACCATAGCCCATATAATTGACGGCGATAAACAACCCCATCAGACGGCTGCGGTTTTCATTGTTGGCGCGGGCGTTAATCCATCCTTCGCACACCACCAAAGCCACGGAAAAAAACAAACCGTGCATAAACCGCACCACCATCCACACCCATTCATTGGGCAAAATCGCCATAATTATCGCCAGCACCGACAGAGCCGCCGCGCACACGGCAAACGTGCGAATAAAAGAAATGCGCGGTAAGAGCCGCCGCTGCAAAAAAATGCCGGCAATAAAACCGACATAGGAGGCGGAGGTCAAAAACCCCAGAGTGGTGGCGGAAAACTCCAACCGCTGCCCTTGCTGAATGAGCAAAGCCGCCAAAGAACCATGCCCAACCTGCAACAAACCGCTGGTTGTTAGCATAGCGGCGATTACCGAAATTTGATTGAGCATGACGGCAGTATGAGGAGGGAGAGAAAAAGCGGAGACAAAAAGTGATTTTGGGCGGATAACGGCAGACATCGTATTTTAAGACCGATAACGCCAAAAACACCGGGCAAAAAGCATTTATTTTTTTCGCCGTATAAATTTTGCTACATATGACACAAAACGCCTGCTCCGCTATGCCACTTTTCAGGCGCCTCGGCAAAATCTGACAATGGATTTAATATTGGCTATATAATAAACATTGTGAAAAAACTCTTATTTATCTCTGCTAAATTAATTCGCCCAGCGATACAATGAAAGTGTTTTTTAGCATTAAAGGAGAATAACATGTTTAATATTCGCAGCGCTTCCCGTCGCCGTTTTTTGCAAAGCGGCACTTTTTCCGCCGCCGCTGCCGCTTTTCCCATGGTGCTGGCCACTTCCAAAACACGCGCCGCCGAGACGGTGACATTG
>JBPCWX010000281.1:0-6006 GCA_051009095.1 Gammaproteobacteria bacterium
ACCAAAGACCCCACCGGTTGCGGCGATGCCTATCGCGCCGGCCTCATGCACGGTATGCTGCGCAACTGGCCATGGCGCCAAAGCATGGCTTTTGCCGCAGTCGTGGCGGGCGTCAAAGCAACACACAACGGCGGGCAAGGCTATCACATCACGGCCGCAGAAGCGGAACACCAAAGCCGCAAATTATTGGGTTGAGTCAAACTTATTACTCACCCAACTATTAATGGCTCATCATCCGGCATTGTTAGCCGTGTTGCACCAATCATTACGGGCAAATATCGCGAACAATATCTTTATGCCGAACGGTATAAACTGATCATACAAAAAAACAACACCAATATTTTTTTGGCTTATTATGCGTTATTAATTATTAATTTATGATACTTTCTATCCTTTGATTGGAAAACAAGTTCAGAGATAAAGGAAAGAGCAATGAAAATGATTCATTCCATGGTGCGGGTGCGCACCTTGGAGTCTTCGTTAGATTTTTATGGTCGGGCACTTCGCTTGGAGGTTGCCGCACGGTTTGATTTTGACGGCTTCACGCTGGTTTATCTGCACAATGATGAAAGCGATTTTGAATTAGAGCTGACGTGGAATCATGAGCAGAGTGAGCCATATGACTTAGGCAACGGTTACGGGCACATCGCTTTATCAGTAAATGATGCCAATGAGGAACACCAGCGGTTGACGGCGGAGGGTTTTTCTCCCACGCCGATTAAGGAATTTTTTCGGGACGGTGCGCTAATGGCACGGTTTTTCTTTTTGCAAGATCCGGACGGCTACAAAATTGAAATTTTGCAGCGGCACGGTCGTTATTTGTAAAAAACATTGAGCTTGACCCAACAGGAGACAGGACTATGAACAGCGACAACAAAATGATGGAAAGCAGAAGAGATTTTTTGCGCAGCACCAGTTTGATTTTGACTGGCACCACGGCGTTTGCAGTGATGCCAAATTTTGCGTGGGCGCAGGATAACCCAACCTTGGAAGGGCTTGCGCAGGTGTGTTATGCCATGTATCCCCATCGCCATGTGCCGCCCAAATATTACAAGGCTTGCGCCCAAGGATTACTGGACAAAGCCACGGGCGATGCCGCGCTGACCGGAGTGCTGAATGATGGTCTGGCGACCTTGGATGCGGTGTATTCCGAGCCTTTCCAAAATTTATCTGATGATGACCAGCAACTTGCTTTGCAGCGGGTTGTGGACAGTCCATTTTTTCAAACTGTGCGGGGGCACACTGTGGTCGGGCTATACAACATCCCCGGCGTGTGGGAATATTTTGGCTATCAAGGGCCATCTTTTCCTCATGGCGGCTATCTTGACCGTGGCTTTGATGACATTTTTTGGTTGAAAGACGTCTAATAAGATTCTTAACTCTTGGAAAAGGAAAAATCATGAAAACATTTGCTCTAAACGATGATAATGTGGTGGTGGTTATTGGTTCTGGTGCCGGGGGCGGCTCACTGGCGCATGAATTGGCCGTACAAGGCGTGGATGTGGTTTGCTTGGAAGCCGGCCGTCATTTAGACTGGCAAAAGGATTTTGCCAATGATGAATGGGAAATGTTTGGCCGCACTGCTTGGTTAGACAAAAGGACCACCTCTGGTAATTGGCGCGTTGCGCAGGATTTTCCCAATCTGCCGGCATGGATTTGCAAGACAGTGGGCGGCACCACAGTGCATTGGGCGGGAGCAAGTTTGCGATTTCAAGACCATGAGTTTCGTGCCAAGACACATTATGGCGAAGTAGACGGCGCCAATTTGTTGGACTGGCCGCTGACGCTGAAAGAACTGGAGCCGTATTACGACAAGGCCGAGGATAAACTTGGCGTGACCCGCACCCACGGCATTGAAGGTTTGCCGGGCAACAATAATTACAAAGTGTTTGCCGCCGGCGCCAAACGCTTGGGTTATAAAAACGTCCACACTGGCAGAATGGCCATTAATTCTGTCGCACGCGATGGGCGTGCTGCTTGCCGACAATTAGGTTTTTGCTTTCAGGGCTGCCGCATGGGCGCCAAGTGGTCGACGCTATATTCAGAAATTCCCAAAGCAGCTAAAACTGACCATTTTGAATTACGCTCCGAGGCCACCGTTGTGCACATCACGCACAATTCAGCGGGTGCAGTCGACGGGGTGGTTTATGTTGACAAAAGCGGCAACCAGCAAAAACAAAAAGCGCGGGTGGTTTGCGTGGCCGGCAATTCATATGAAAGTCCGCGGCTTTTGCTGCACTCCGCAAGCGCGAAATATCCGGATGGTTTGGCCAATTCCTCCGGACAAGTCGGGCGAAATTACATGCGCCACACCACCGGCTCGGTTTATGCCATTTTTGATAATCCAGTCAACATGTTTCGCGGCACCACCATGGCGGGTATCTGCACCGACGAAGCTAAACATGACCCTTCGCGCGGCTTTGTTGGCGGCTACGAATTGGAAACGCTGGCATTAGGGATTCCATTTATGGCGGCATTCTTAAACCCCGGCGGCTGGGGGCATGCTTTTGCCGATATGATGGACGGCTTTGACCATATGGCGGGCATGTGGATTGTGGGAGAAGACATGCCGCAGGAACAAAACGGCGTAACTCTGCACCCCACCGAAAAAGACGCCCACGGCGTGCCAATTCCAAAT
This sequence comes from Gammaproteobacteria bacterium, assembly GCA_051009095.1. Classification (GTDB taxonomy): domain Bacteria; phylum Pseudomonadota; class Gammaproteobacteria; order Tethybacterales; family Persebacteraceae; genus Doriopsillibacter. The sequence goes on from JBPCWX010000281.1 coordinate 2,639, forward strand.
GTGCATTTTGATGATCATCCCAATGACACGGCCATGCGAAATCACGCTTTTGCGCGTGGTACGGCAATATATGACGCCGTCGGTGCAAAAAAGGCGATTGAAACTCCGCCGTATCCGTCCACGCATAACTTGGGAACTAATCGCATGTCGGCAAATGCCCGCGATGGTGTTGTCAATAAATGGGGGCAGACACATGACATTCCAAACTTGTTTGTATCGGATGGCAGCCAATTCACCACCGGCGCGTCAGAAAACCCGACGTTGACTATTGTTGCTTTGGCTATTCGGCAGGCGGATTATCTTGCCGGCGAATTGAAAGCAAAAAATTTATAACCTCAGGTTAAGCGGAGGCTGTTATCTGCGCCCCGCCACCCTGAGGTCAGCGCGTCCGATATGCAGTGCTTGTCTTCATCGCTTGGCACCGTAATCCCGCGTCCCAATCCGCCCCTGCTCAGGCCGCTCGTATCGGGCAATGCGCAGGCGATTCTCTAATGGCGATTCTTAGCAAGTCGCACCTGGGAGTTTTCGTTATTGCGATAAAATTGTTCAAAAAACAAGTTGCGATTTAAGGTTAATAATGTCAATAAATATTGCTGAAAACATATAAAAACACTTTTATTAAAATTAAAATCATTCATATGGCAAACGAATCTGATCTCCGCGCCGATCTTGCCGCCGCTTTTCGCTGGGTAGCACGCTTGGATTGGCATGAAGGTGTGGCTAACCACTTCAGTGTTGCCGTAAGCGATGACGGTAGCCAGTTTTTAATGAACCCGGCGGGGCGGCATTTTTCACGCCTGCGCGCCAGCGATTTATTATTGCTGGACGCCAACAATCCCGCCACCATGAAGCAGCCTCATGCTCCTGACCCCACTGCGTGGTGCCTGCATGCCTATCTGCATCGCCATCTGCCCGCGGCACGCTGCTTGCTGCATACTCATGCGCCATATGCCACCGCATTGGCATCTTTGGACGGCTGGCGAATGCAACCCATCGACCAAAACGCTTGTCGTTTTTTCAATCGCGTGGCATATGATGAGCATTTTGGCGGGATGCTGCTGGATGAAGAAGAACCCGCTCGCCAAGCCGCCGCTCTGGGTGATAAAAAAGTGCTACTCATGCGTGGCCACGGTTTACTCACCGTAGGCGCCGACGTGGGCGAAGCCTTTGATTTACTCTATCATTTTGAGCGCGCCTGCCGCAATCAATGGCTGGCACTGACGACTCAGCGTCCGTTGTTTTTGATAAATGATGATATTGCCGAAAAAACCGCCCAGCAATGGGACAATTACCCAACCCAAAAACAACATTTTGCCGAGCTGCGCGCCATTTTAGACGCCACCGAATCTGATTATCTGGCTTAGCGCCACCTCTTGGGCGCATTATTTTTTAGCGTCTTCACTTGCCGACTGTTTAAGAGTAACCCCCGATTCTTTGTATATGGGGCTATCCCATGTTCCGGTAATAGTGTAATTGTAGGCTCCGATTTCTGCCAGCGGTCTTTCAAACACTTTACCCGCCAGCCAATATGCCACCAAAGATAATGGTTGCACCGCCGCTGCACCGGCCACGCCAATAGACACTAAGGAACCGGCTTTTAGAAGGCGGTTCCCCGGACGCACACGACCGTGTAAATTGAGTGTCCGCATGGCCAAATCCGTATTCCCTTCCATGCTAATGCTAAAATCATCATTTTTCATTTTCCAGTTATGCACCTCAGCCTTTCCATCTTTCAGAATAATGTCGCCATCCATGTTATTAATGAATGTGCCCTCCTTGCCCAATTCCACAAACCCCAAAGACAATAAAGATTGCGGCGAAAAAATCGCCAGCAAGCCCACCACACTTTCCCCACCCTTAAGATAACGCAAATCGGAGGCGCGCATTTGCAGCCGCCCGCGCAGATTGGAGAGAGAAAAACCTATTGGCGGCCGCGGCCAAGTCAAAACCCCGCCCATCTCGGCCGCTCCTTCGCTAACTACATTGCTCACGGAAAAAATTTGCAAAAATGCCGGCGCATCGGACGTCCACAACCGTACTGACACGGTGGCGGTGTCATCAAAATAGCCGCCCGCTGCCGCCAAAGTCGAACTTTCGTTTATGATCGCAAGCGTATTCAGGATCCACACATTTGCATCCATCGGGGCGCCGTTTAATTGCAAAACCCCCAGCGTTACGCTACCCATCTGCAACCGCTGTGTCGTCAAAGATATTGTCATTTGCCGCAACAGCGAAAAAACCAAATCACCAACTCCTCCACCCTCTGATTGCGGCGGCGACAAAGACAAACGCGCTAAATCCAGATATAAATGTTTTTTACCCAGCCGCGCAACACCCGCCACACTGTCCGCTGTAATGGCAATTTGCCGCTCATCACGGACAACAAAAGGCGAATGCAAAATCATGGTTTGCTGAATGACGTCGGCAAAATTTGCCCGCACCAAGGTCAGCGACACGGCAATTTGCGCGTTTGTTGTATCCTCACCACTCAGCCACAAGCCCACATCGACATCGGCCATGGTGCCATGCACCTGTAAACCGCGAGCAGGCGGCGGCAAAGAGATGGCATTTATGGCCAAATCCACCCCCCGCTTTTGTGCGGTCAAATGCAATATATTGCGGCGCAGCTGCAACCGAGCCCGCACCATGCCGGCGGCAGCGGTGATACTCAGTGTCGCTTTCTCCATCGCCTCCTTGTTTAGCGGCGCCGGATAATCAAAGCGCACCCCGCGCAATGATGACACCATCACCGTCCGCCGCTCATCCCGTTGTAAATTAAAAGGAATAATCCCAAAAACCGGCAGATCGTCAACATCCAAAAAAGAAAGCGCTGTTTGCGCCTCAATCGCCGCCCGCACCGTCACTTGCGTGTTATCAAAATCCACTGTCGCCAGTTGCCCCGCCCATATGCCGATTAATTGCCCCTTGGCATTTTTGTTGGAAAAGTGAACGTTCCCCGCCACTGTGGTTAATGCGGGAAGACTGCCAGCTTGCAGCCGTCCATCATTAACCTGCAATAAACCATATGCGCGCATTTTTGCCGGCGCCGCCAAAGGCACCATCAGCGACAACCTAAGACGACCGTGACCGCTCAGAGAAAAATTACCCGGCAAGTCATGAATAAACGGCTGCGAAGCGGCGGCATTTGCGCCCCAAGCCACCTCTTGCCCCGGCACCGTCAAATATAATGTGTTGCCACTCAGTTGCAACCGTGTCCGCACCCTGCCGGTGGCAAGGGTGACACCAAATATCGCTTTACCCATGACGTCTTTGTTTAATAGTTTTAGATAATCAAAGCGCACCCCGCGCAATGATGACACCATCACCGTCCGCCGCTCATCTCGCTGTAACTCAAAAGGAATGCTCCC
>JBPCWX010000282.1:0-6671 GCA_051009095.1 Gammaproteobacteria bacterium
GCTGCGCGGTGGGCGTGGCCGATGCTTCCTTTGATGTGGAGGAAGGGGAAATTTTTTGTGTGATGGGATTGTCCGGCTCCGGCAAGTCCACCCTCATTCGCCATATCAACCGCCTGATTGAGCCGACCGCCGGAGATATTTTTATTGAAGGCGAAAACATTCGCACACTTTCTGAGGCGGCGCTGCGTGAATTGCGCTCTTATAAAATCGGCATGGTGTTTCAGAATATGGCGCTGCTGCCTCACTATACAGCCCGTGATAATGTCGCCTTGGCTTTGGAAATTCGTCAAGTGGATAAAAAAGCGCGCTATGATGCGGCACAGCGGGCTTTGGATGCAGTCAGTCTGAACGGCTGGGAAGAAAGTTATCCGGATCAACTGTCCGGAGGCATGCAGCAGCGGGTGGGATTGGCGCGCGCCTTGGCCGCAGACCCGCATATCTTGCTGATGGATGAACCGTTTTCGGCACTGGATCCTCTCATTCGCCGACAGCTGCAGGATCAATTTTTGGAATTATCACGCGCCATGCGGAAGACCACCGTGTTTATCACTCATGATTTGGATGAAGCGATTCGCATTGGCAATCGCATTGCGATTATGAAAGAAGGCAAGCTGGTGCAAACCGGCACGCCAGAGGAAATTATCACCGCGCCGGCGGATGATTATGTCGCCGATTTTGTCGCTGGAATTTCCAAATTGCATCTCATCACCGCACGGCGGATTATGGAGCCGGTTGACGGATTATCCGAGGGCGATAAAGAAGGCCTCAGCGCACCGCCATCGGCGAGTTTAGATGAATTAATTAATCTGTCCGTGGATACTGCGCAACCGATTGTGATTCGCGAAGAAGGCGGGCAGGTGATGGGTTATGTTACCAAAAAGTCCCTGCTGCGCGGCATTCAGGGGCGGTTTGACGGGATGGAGGTGGAACATGGCTGATAGCAGCAAAGCGGTGGATTTGTGGAATCCGTTTGATTTTATTTATTTTCCGATTGAAGAATGGACGGATGAGCTGAAACCGAAGATATTTGCGGCACGCGAATTTGTGCGGCCGATGCGCGAGCCTTTTGATTGGATGATTAATAATGTGGAGGCGTTTTTGCACAATATGCCGCAACTTGTGCTTCTGCTGCTGGTGGGGCTTTTGGGGTGGCAGTCGTCGGGCTGGCGGGTGGGGTTGACCGTTGTTTTGCTGATGGCGGGGATGGGCATGATGGGAGAAGGCTCCTGGGATTTGGGGATGATTACCCTTGCCATTATTGTTTCGGCGGTCATGTTGTGTTTTCTCATCGGGTTTCCCTTGGGCGTGATGGCCGGCAAAAGCGACCGTTTTGAATCGGTGCTGCGTCCGGTGCTGGATACGATGCAGACAATCCCGGCGTTTGTGTATCTTGCGCCGGTGGTGATTATGATTGGCATCGGCAAAGTGGCGGGCGTTTTGGTCACTGTGGTGTTTGCCCTGCCGCCGCTGATCCGGCTCACGTCGCTGGGCATTCGTCAGGTGAATCCGCATGTGGTGGAGGCGATGACGGCTTTTGGCGCAACCCCTCGGCAGATTATGTGGAAGGCGCAAATTCCGCTGGCGGTGCCGACCATTATGGCGGGGCTTAATCAGACCATTTTATTGTCGCTGTCGATGGTGGTGATTGCTTCCATGATTTCAGTGCCGGGATTTGGCAATGAAGTGCTGCGCGCCATGGGGCGTTTGGACATCGGCAAAGCGCTGGTGGGCGGTTTGGGAATTGTTATTTTGGCGATTGTATTGGACCGCATTACGCAGGGGCTGGGGCGTACCGCACGGCAGCGGGGCAGCCGCCATTGGTATGAGCACGGGCCGGTGGGATTGCTCTTGGCTTTGTGGCAAAAAGGTAAACAATAAAAAAAGCATATCATTATCTAATAATCAGATTGCATTATTTTTCGTATAATGAAAGGTCATTGCGATGCGCAAGAATAATATAATCAACCACCCTTTGGAGGGCAAAAACATGAAACATTCTCAAAAAATATTGGTCAGCATTTTGGCGATGGCGATGGCATTTCCTTCGCTGGCGGCAGAGATGCCCGGCGATGGTGTGACCGTGAGGCCGGTGGAAGGCACCAATTTGGAAGAGAAATTCCAACACCAGGTTTTGTATCGTGCGCTGGAGGAACTTGGCTATGACGTCGCGACGCCGCAGGAAGTGGAATATCAGACCATGCACTTGGCGGTCGGCACCGGCGACAGCGATTTTAGCGCGGTGCATTGGGACCCACTGCATCAGGCGTTTTATGATGAATCGGGCGGCGGCACAACGCTGATACGGGTAGGCTCTTTGATTGACGGTGCCTTGCAGGGTTATTTGGTGGACAAAGCCAGTTATGATGCGGGCGTGACCAACTTGGGCGAGCTGAAAAAACCTGAAGTGGCCAAGCGGTTTGATGCGGACGGAGACGGTAAGGCTGATTTGGCCGGTTGCGTGCCGGGGTGGGGATGCGAGCGGGTGATTGAGCACCAACTGACTGAATATGGCTTGCGTGATACTGTGGTGCACAATCAAGGCGCCTATTCCGCCATTATTGCGGACACCATCGCTCAGCAAAAGACGGGGAAGCCGATTGTCTATTACACGTGGACGCCCTATTGGGTGAGTGGTGTGCTGGTGCCCGGCGATAATGTGGAATGGCTGGAAGTGCCGTATTCTTCATTGCCGGACGGTCGCACCGACAACACTGAATTTGACGGCAAAAATCTGGGGTTTGCAGTTAATGCCTTGCGCGTGGTAGCCAACAAGGGCTTTTTGGATAAAAACCCGGCGGCGAAAGCTTTGTTTGAGAAGGCAAAAATCAATATCAATGATGTGTCGGCGCAAAACAACAAAATCCACAATGGCGAAGACAGCGACACCGATATTGCCCGTCATGTGGATGAGTGGATTGCCGCTAATCGGGAGGTGTTTGATTCATGGCTGGAAGCGGCGCGCGCCGCCTCTTAGTGATGTGATTCGCCCAAGCGGTGCGTGCCGCTTGGGTGAATTTTTGGATAGTTAAAGACGACCATGTTTTAGATAACATGGCGGTCGTTTATATTGCACCGTGGAGTTTAAACTGATGAAAAACACATTGCATTTTCCGTGTGAAAAACCGCCGCCGTATATTCGTTTGCAAGATGAGCCGGTGTTTTCTCCGCGCGAACATCTGGCCTTGGAAAAACCGAATAGTGTGGTTACGCTTGCCGACTTGGGTTATGACCAAAACATCATTGAGCGCAGTCCGTCTCCGCTGGCCATTACCGCGCCTTTTCGCATTTTTTCAGAGCAGGGGCTTTTGGTCATGCAGGAATTGGTGGCGCAAATGAAAGCCAACCGCAATGAAGCGGCGGCGACCGGGCAAAATCGCTTGGGTTCGTACATTCGCGGCGCCGGTTATCGCTCGCAATTTGTCCGTGATTTTTGCGAATGTGCGGAATTGTCGGAGTTTTTATCCACGCTGGTCGGCACGCCGGTGGCGCGGCATTCGGTGCCGGCGGTGGCCTGCGGCATCAACTACGCCCCAGAAGACATCACCCGCGCGGTGGACACTTGGCATGTGGATTCGGTGGCTTTTGACATGGTTATCTTATTGACCTCACCGACCACTTTTCGCGGTGGTGAATTTCAATATTTTATGGGCACCAAAAGCGAAGGCGAAGCACTGCTTGGCGGCAAGGGTGAAGTCGGAACGCAAAGCGATTTGCCCGCAGAGCGGATTGCCACCGCCGTATTTCCCGAGGCCGGCTGCGGATTTTTGCAGCAGGGTAATTTGGTGTTTCATCGCGCCTGCCGTCTTTTGGAAAAAGCCGACCGCGTGACCATGATTCCCTCATTTGTCACGTTGACCACAGAAAAAACCGATGGCACTAATGTTGCGGCGATGAGCCGATGGGAGGATCCTGGCATTTTGACCGAACTTGCTCGTCACGAGGCGTGGCTGGCACGGGAACATTTACGGTTGCTGCTGGATGATTTGCCATTAACCGCCACGCCTGAGCAAATTGCTGACAATGTGGAGTCTGCTGTGGGCGGACTCAATCGCTATGCGGCGAATTTACGCGGGAATACTTTGAAACATTAATGTCCGCTCCCATTTTAATCACCGGCGCCGGCGGCTGTATCGGCGCTTGGGTAATTAAACAACTTTTGGATTCTGGCACTGAAGTTATCGCTTTTGACTTGTCGGCTGAACGGCGACGCTTGGCTCTGTTGTGTGATGATGCCGCTGCCGCCGACACCGTTGTCTGGGAAACCGGCGATATTGCCGATGGCGGGCGGGTGACTGAGATTTTTGCGCGCTATCGCCCGGCGGCGGTGATTCATCTGGCGGCATTGCAGGTGCCGTTTTGCAAAGCGGATCCGGCGGCGGGGGCGCGCGTCAATGTGGTTGGCAGTGTCAATGTTTTTGAAGCGGCGAGACGATATGGGGTTGACAGAATCGCATATGCGAGTTCGGTGGCGGCGACAGCGATGGGTGAGTCGCCATGGTTGGAGACGCTTTATGGCGCTTATAAAATATGCAATGAGCAAACCGCGCGCGTTTATTGGCGAGATTGGCAAATTCCCAGCATTGGCATTCGTCCCGCCGTGGTGTATGGGGTGGCGCGGGATCAGGGAATGAGTGCCGCACCGACAGTGGCAATGCTTGCTGCGGTTGCCCAGCGGTCTTTTGTCATTCCATTTTCTGGCGCCGTGGGATTGGTCTATGCCGCAGAAGCGGCGGCGGTGTTTATTCGCGCCATAGCGGTGGCGCAAGAAGGCGCTCAGGTGTTTAATCTAAACGGCGTGCAAAAATCAGTGGCGGAAGTGGTGGACATGATTCAGCAGCATTATCCAAATGCCGAAGTGTCATATGGCGGGGCAGCCCTGCCTTTTCCTTCCGACCTCAGCGATGAACCGCTGCGCGCTTGCATTGGCGATTATCATCGGCGGTCATTTGCCGAGGGTGTCGACGAAACGCTGTCGCTGTTTGCCCGCCGTGTTGCGGCCGGCAGAATCGCTTTTCCCGAAGACACTCACATATGAAACTGATTTGTTTTAGCGATAAAAATCAGGAGCGGCCGGGCATAATCCGCCGCCGGAGCCGATTATATTTCTTAAAATTGCTGCGGGCCAGGGTTTGATGGGCGCGGATTTTATCGGCAAAACCGTTGTCGTTACCGGTGCGGCACAGGGTATTGGGCTGGCGATTGCCCGCCGTTTTTTGACGGCGGCGGCGCAGGTTGTGGTGGTGGACATTAATCCACCGCCCGCGGAGGGATTTATTTTTCAGTCCGCCGATGTGAGCGATGAAAATGATGTGCGCTCTTTTGTCGCCCGCACCGTTGAACAATGCGGCGGCATTGACATTTTGATTAACAATGCCGGCGTCGCCGTTGAAAACACCATTGAACACACCACCGTGGAAGAGTGGGAGCGGGTGATGGCGGTTAATGTGCGCGGCGTTTTTTTATGCGTAAAGCATATCATTCCCATGATGAGAAAACGGGGCGGCGGAGTTATTGTCAACATTGGCTCGATTGAAGCGATGGGGGCGAATCCGGCGCACGCCGCATATGCCGCTTCCAAGGGGGCGGTGCACAGTTTAACCCGTAATATTGCGCTGGAATGCGGCGGCGATAATATCCGTTGCAATGCGATTGCGCCGGGATGGATAGAGACGCCGTTTAATGAAAATCTGATTAACCAGTTTGCCGAGCCTGACAAAGCGCGTGCCGCCATTCGCGATTTGCACCCGCTTGGGCGGGTGGGAACGGCGGAAGATATTGCCGCCGCCGCTTGGTGGCTGGCGGGCGATGACGCCGCTTTTGCCAGTGGACAAATTTATGTGATGGATGGTGGGCGCACGGCTTGCCTGCCGCTGCCGCCGTTGTGATGGCGAGGTCCGATAATCGCCGTAATTTGCAAAATGCCGTCGCGCTCGTAACCGGCGCCGGCTCTGGATTAGGACGGGCAATAGTCGAATTGTTGGTGGCGGCGGGCGCAAAAGTGTTTTTGCTCGGACGCGATACCGATAAATTGCGCCGCTTGTGCGATGAGGTCGGTCAAAAAACGGAGGTCAAATTTTTATCTGGGGATGTGGGCGATGCGGCTTTTTGCGAACAAGCGCTGGCTGATTGTGTTGCCTCTTTGGGCGGGCTGGAGTTGTTATTTAACAATGCTGGAATTATTTATCGCGCCCCTGCCGCCGACACGCCGGATGCGGCATGGCGCGATACCATGCGGGTTAATTTGGACGGTGTTTTTTGGCTGAGCCGAGGGGCGGTGGCGCATATGCGAAAACAAAAAAGCGGCGCGATTGTTAACATATCTTCCACGGTCGGCATGGTGGGGGCGGCGGGATTGGCGGCGTATTGCGCCAGCAAAGGCGGCGTGGCGCAACTCACCAGAGCCATGGCGCTGGAATGCGCCCAAGATGGCATAACCGTTAATGCGGTTTGTCCGGGGGCGATAGAATCGCCCATGCTGTTTTCCGGCCACCGTGCGGGCGACAGCGTAACCGCGGTGCGCAAAAGAAACATGGCCGCGATCCCCCAAAGACGTCTGGCCACTCCCGCAGAAGTCGCTCGGGCGGCGATTTTTCTGGCAACCGAACCGCACATTACCGGCGCCCTGCTGCCCGTTGATGGCGGCTATACCGCACAATAATTCAGGTGGTCAT
>JBPCWX010000283.1:0-7936 GCA_051009095.1 Gammaproteobacteria bacterium
GTCATCAATCGATGGTGGAGGCAGCGGGTATCGAACCCGCGGCCTTCTGGTTGCAAACCAGATGCTCTACCACTGAGCTATGCCCCCATGAATTGAGATTTTAACACTTCTTGTCATGCAATGAGCGGCAAAAGGGCGGGTATCCTGTCATTATGGGAATTTATGCGGCGGAATTGCTAAATTCTCACCCTCTGCTTCAGCGGGGGGTGCAAGTGCTTTAGCACTTGCGGGGGGTGGTTTAACTTTGCTTTATTATCACACCCCCCGCGAGTTCGCTAGCGCGACCTCGCACCCCCCCCCTTGCAGCGGGGGGTGAGAAAATCGGGTGGATACGCGCCAAGCGGCAATGCGACCTCGCACCCCCTTTGTAGCGGAAAATGAAAAAAAACGCTAAATGTTTTCTTTCCAGCGATGCGGATATTTGGAGTCTTGCTTTTCCTGCTTGACTTTATGCGCACCGCCGGCTTTGAGACGAGGCGCCGCCGCTTTTCGCACGGTGCGCGGAACACTATGCGGCGGCTGAGATTGATGGTCCGAACTTTTCTTGGGCATGACGATTTTTGCTGAGATAAAAATACACCTTGAACATTGCAAGAGATTATTGAATTATGGCATATAGATGATTTTTTACCAATGCCTGTGGCAAAATAACCGCCATGAAAAAAGCTTCCCTGTCTTCCTTGGAGAATCACCCCGTCCAAGAACATAAATATACCACCTGCTATATGTGCGCCTGTCGCTGTGGGGTGCGGGTGACGCTGGAAGACGGCAAAATCCGCTTTGTGCAAGGCAACCCAAATCACCCCGTCAATCGCGGCGTGTTGTGCGGCAAAGGCAATGCCGCCATTATGAAGCAATGCTCGCCCGCCAAACTGCGCGCCCCCCTGCTGCGCAAACCGGGCACGGCGCGCGGCGGCGGTGAATTTGTGGAGATTTCGTGGGATGAAGCATTGACGATGCTCTGCCAAAGACTCGCCGCCATTCGCGCCGATAATCCCAATAAACTCGCTTTTTTTACCGGGCGCGATCAGATGCAGGCGTTGACCGGACTGTGGGCGACGCAGTTTGGCACCCTCAACTGGGCGGCGCATGGCGGTTTTTGTTCCGTCAATATGGCCGCCGCCGGCTTGCTCACGCATGGTTACTCCTTTTGGGAATTTGGCGAGCCCGACTGGGAACACGCCAAATATTTTATGCTGTGGGGCGTGGCCGAAGATCATTCGTCCAATCCGATTAAAATCGGTCTGAAAAAACTCAAAGAACGCGGCGCCAAAATTGTCGCGATCAATCCCGTTCGCACCGGCTATCAGGCCATCGCCGATGAATGGGTGCCGATCACCCCGGGCGGAGACGGCGCGCTGGCGGTGGCGATGATTCATGTCCTGCTTGCCGAGCGGCGCATTGACGAGGAGTTTTTAATCCGCTACACCAATCTGCCGTGGCTGGTTGATGATGACGGGCTGTTTGTCCGTGATGAGGCGGGCGCGCCGCTGGCTTGGTGTTTGCAAAGCGAGGCGCCGCAAGACGCCCGCCGCGCCGACATCGCCCCGGCTTTGGTGGGTGAGTTTGCGCTCCCTGACGGACGGCGTGTCCGTTCCGCCATGACGCTGGCGATGGCGCAATATTTGGATGATTCCTGCTCCCCAGAGGCGGCGGCGGCGCATTGCGGCATCCCGCCGGCAACAATTCGCCGTTTGGCGCGCGAGTTGGCCACTGCCGCTTTCACTCAGCCCGTCGTCATTAACACGCCGTGGACCGATTGGGCGGGGCGGCGGCATGATTCTTTTATTGGGCGGCCGGTGGCGATGCACGCCATGCGCGGCGTGTCGGCGCATTCCAACGGTTTCCAAAGCTGCCGCGCGATTCATTTCTTGCAGGCTTTGCTGGGGAGTATGGATTGTCCGGGCGGACATTTGGCCAAACCGCCCTATCCCAAGCACCCGCCGGCGGTGCCCAAACCCGCCACCCGCAGCGCGGCGGGGCAGCCTTTGTCGGCGCCGCCGCTGGGTATCCCGCGCGGGCCCGAAGATTTGGCGATTGATGAACAAGGACAACCGCTGCGGATTGACCACGCTTTTTCGTGGGATGCGCCGCTGTCGGCACACGGCGCCATGCATATGGTGATTGCCAATGCCGCGCGTAAAAATCCATATCCCATTGACACGCTGCTTATTTTTATGGCAAATATGGCGTGGAATTCGTCGATGAACACCGATGGCACCGTCGCCATGCTCACCGCCCAAGATGACCACGGCGATTATGCCATTCCCTTTATTGCGGTCAGCGACGCCTTTCATTCAGAGATGGTGAATTATGCCGATCTGGTTTTGCCCGACACCACTTATTTGGAGCGGTACGACACCATTTCGCTGTTGGACCGTCCCATTTCCGAGCCTCATGCTGTTTGTGACGCCATTCGCGCACCAGTGGTGGAGCCGCAATATAACACCCGTCCATGGCAGGAGGTGCTGGTGGAATTGGGCGGGCGTTTGCAGCTGCCGATTTTTACCGATGAGCAAGGGCAAAGGCGTTATGCCGATTATCGCGATTTTATCACCCGCTGGGAGAAGGAGCCGGGCATCGGCTTTTTGGCGGGCTGGCGCGGGGCGCAGGGTGATGAGCCTTTGCGCGGGGCGCCCAATGCCGAACAATGGCAGCGGTATATTGACAATGAATGTTTTTTTCGCGAAGAACTGCCGCCATCGGCGCGTTATTTTCGCTTTGCCAACCGTGATTATCTGGCATATGCCAAGCGCGCCGGGTGGATCACCAGCGACGAGCCGATTATCATTGAGCTATATAGCGAAACCCTGCGAAAATTTCAGCGCGCCGGAGAGGGCAAAGGGGAGCGCATTCCTCCGCAAGAATATCAGCGGCGGCGCTTGCGGGAATACTGCCGTCCCTTGCCTTTTTATTACACGCCTTTGGAACAGGAGCGGGTGTCGGCGGCGGATTATCCTTTTTATGCGATTACTCAGCGGCCGATGTTTATGTATCATTCGTGGGATTCGCAAAACGCCTGGTTGCGGCAGATTGCCGCGGAAAATCGCATTCATATCAACCGCGAGCGTGCTGAGTCGCTGGGCATCGGCGATGGTGATTGGGTGTGGCTGATTTCGCGCAATGGGCGGGTGGCGGCGCGGACTTTGCATATGGACGGCGTCGCCGCGGATACGGTGTGGACGTGGAATGCCATCGGGAAGCGCGCCGGCGCTTGGGGTTTGGCGGCTAATGCCAATGAAAGCGTGGAAGGTTTTTTGCTGAATAGTCTAATCGGCGAATGGCTGCCGGCGGTTGCCGGCGAGTCGCCGCTGAGCAACAGCGACCCCGTGACGGGGCAGGCGGCGTGGTACGATTTACGGGTTAGCATTGTCAAAATGAAAGCGGATGAAGTGAGCGAGCATGCGCCACCCTTGGCGGCACTGCCGCAAATGTCGGCGCCAACGGATAAGCCATTGCGCTATATTGCCGGGGCGGCGGTTAATCTGCGCCGCACGTGGCGCGATACTTTGCTGCGGGGGCGGCCTTGATGAGAAAAAAATAATCCGCCAACAGCGGATTATGAGATTGAAAGAATTTGCGGGGGCAGGATTTGAACCCGCGACCTTCAGGTTATGAGCCTGACGAGCTACCAGACTGCTCCACCCCGCGTTCGGATTATACAATAAAAATGGCCCTTTTATGTTTTTAATTTATCAAGGAATCCGCATTTTTATAAAGAGCGGTTGTTTTTTTTATGATAATGCTATAATAGCCGCTCAACATTGGTCGTTTAGGTCAATGCTAAATTTTATATAATCCAAAAATCAGGAGAATAAAAAATGAAACAAACATTCAAAAAATCCCTTATCGGCGGGGCGCTGGCGCTTTCGCTGGGCATTGTGCCAACCGGTAGCGCACTGGCGGAAACACTCAAAATCGGCTTTGTTGGCGTTACCAGCGGTCCTAAGTCCGCTTGGGGACTGTCCAATGTCCGCTGTATGAGGACTCGCGCTAAATGGCTGAATGAAGAAGGTGGCGTCACCATCGGCAATAAAACATATGACATTGAAATTGTCGCTTGGGATACCCAAGACAACACCACCCGCGCCAAAGAAGGTATGGAGAAAATGGTGCAGGAAGGTATTCATTATGTCGTCGGGCCAAACACCGACCCAACCGCCGCCGCCGTGCGTCCGGTCGCCGAAAAAGATGGCGTGATGTATTTTCCATATGCCTTCCCCAAAGAGCTGTATTCCCAACCAGCGTCTAATGCGGTGCTGGGGATGATTGCCAATTATCAATCGGGTCCCGCCATCTATAAATATCTGCAAGAAAACAATGGCGTTAAAACCATTGCTTTTTTGGCGGCTAATGAATCGGATGCGCTGAGCCAGCGCCAAGGTGGTGTGGCAGCGGCCAAAAAACTCGGTTTGGAAATTGTGGCCGAAGATGCCTATCAATCCGACACCCGCGATTTTGCCCCGGTCGTCACCTCTCTGGTGCGCGAAAAACCCGACTTGCTGGTGCTTTCCGGCGTCGCCGGTGGCACTGCTCCGCTGATTATTCGTGCGGTGCGTGAATTGGGCTATCAAGGGCTTATCTCCACAGAAACCGCGCAGGATGCCAAACAGCTGAGCGAAGGCGCCGGCGATTTGGCTAACGGCTTTATCTCGGTCGGTGGGGCGTCAACGCCAGAGATTCGCTCGGAGATGATGGAGGAATTTATTCGCCGCTACACTGAGGATCACGGGCAGTATGATGATGAGTCCAACACCAAGGTCTATGCCCTGGAATATATTTTGGAAACGCTCAAAGCCAATCCCAAAGCGATTGATGATGTTAAAGAATTCCAAAAAACCATGGAAAATTTTTCCGTTCCCAATCCTTATATGAAGGGTGACGCAAAATTGCAGTATGTCGGCACGACTTCTTTTGGACAAAAGCGTCAAGTCTGGGTGCCCATGGTGGTCAATGAATACCGCGACGGTGAGTTTCAAACTTTGTTTGTGACTAACGTTGACTAATTCATCGGCGTTGCAGAAAAGGGAAAGCCCGCTTGTCGGGCTTTTCTTTTAATGCCCGATTCTTACGGTAATGGAACAAATCATCGTTAATGGCGTATATTTAGGGGCGCAATACGCGATTATCGCCTTGGGTCTCACGCTTATTTTTGCCCTGATGAATGTGCTCAATTTTGCCCACGGGCAAATGTATGTGCTGGGCGGTTTTATGACCTATTTAGTTTATGGACAATTCAAACTGCCCTTTGCCTTGGGTTTGCTGGCGTCGGCGCTGACCTTGCTGGTGGTGGGCGCGCTTATTGAAAAGTTTTTATTTCGTCCGGTCATTAAAAAAAGCTCCCGCGAAGAAAGCACCATGTTGCTGGCGGCGGGGCTGGCGTTTTTCTTTGATGCCGTGATTTTGCTGCTGTTTGGGCAAAAACAGCGCGGCGTGCCAAAGATTATGGACGGCATTTTGAATTGGGAAGCGGCTCAGGTGATTATTCCTAATGACCGCATTTTAGTGGGATTGTGCGCGGTGCTGATGATTGTTGTTTTTATTCTGTTTATGCAGTATTCCAAACCCGGGCGCGCGATGCGCGCCTTGGCGCAGGATCGCATGGCGGCGCAGCTCATGGGCGTTAACACCGACCGCTACGGTATGCTGGGCTTTGCCCTCGGTGCCATGCTGGCGGGGGTGGTGGGCGGTTTGCTGGTGGCGATTACCGGGGTGAGTTCGGGGATTGGCGGGGCGGTGTCAATCAAAGCGTTTCTGATGGTGATGATTGGCGGCGCCGGCGTGGTGCCGGGAGCGATTGCCGGCGGCTTTATTTTGGGGATGGTGGAGTCGGTGGGCTTGGCGACGCTGCGCTCATATGGCGACATTACCTATTTGGTTATTTTTGCAAGTTTAATGGTCTTTCTGTGCATTCGCCCGCAAGGGCTGATGGGCAAACCGTGGGGCTGAGATGACGCAAAAACTCAAAACAAGCATCGGCGCCGCTGTTTTTTTGCTGGTGGTGCTGGTGGTGGTGCCGTGGATTTTGGTTGTCGCCCAACGCGGCGACCTGCTCAGCACCCTGACATCGGTGGCGTTATACAGCATTATCAGCGGTGGCGTTTGGCTGACTTTCTTTATCGGGCGCATTAACATTGGTCAAGGCGCATACGCCCTGATGGGCGGCTATGTGTCGGCCATTTTGGTGGTCAATTATGGTGTGTCCTTTTGGCTCACCCTGCCTTTGGCGGGTTTGTTTTGCGCCGTTGCGAGCGGCTTGATTGGGCTGCCGATTTTGCGCTTACGCGGGGTGTATTTTGCCATGGTCACCCTGACGCTGACGGAAGTTGCCCGCTTGCTGGCGCAGGCTTTGCCGATAACGCGCGGGCCGGCGGGGATCACCAATATTCCCCCGCCCGGTAGCGTGGAGTTTTTTGGCTTGACGCTGATTCCCAACTTTGCCGAGTTGGAAAACTTGCGGCTGGGTTATTATTATCTTGCCGTAATTTTGATGATTATATGTTTTGCCGGCATGTGGCGGCTGGTCAATTCGCGCTTGGGTTTTTTGTGCCGCTCATTGCAGCAAAATGAAGAGCTGGCCTCATCGATCGGCGTCAACATCACCTATTTGCGCGTATTGGCATATGCCATTTCGTCTTTTTTGGGCGGCGTAGGCGGGGCGGTGTTTGCCGCGATTGTGCAGTCCATTTATCCGGCGACTTTCCAAATACAGGAGTCGGTCAATTATATGCTGTATTGTTTTATGGGCGGTCTCAATTATGTTTTTGGTCCGATGCTGGGGACGCTGGTTTTATATATGGGCTGGGATTTTCTTTTTAGGACGGAACAATATCAATTATTGATTTATGCGGCGGTGCTGATTTCGCTGATGCGTTTTTTGCCGAATGGTTTGTTGAGTATCAGGCTGCGGCGGAAGGCGGGTCATGGCTGAGTTTATGGAAATTCGCGGCATCACGCGGCGTTTTGGCGGTTTGCTGGCGGTGAATAATGTTAGTTTTTGCGTGCGGGAGCATGAGATTTTATCCGTCATCGGGCCAAACGGGGCGGGCAAGTCGACCTTGTTTAAGTTAATTTCTTCATTTTTGCGGCCGACACGCGGCGATGTATTGTTGCGCGGCGAGCGCATATCGGGGCTGCGTCCGCATCTGGTGGCGCGGCGCGGGGTGGTGCGGACTTTTCAGGAAACCACTATTTTTCGCAACATGAGCGCGCGCGACAATGTGATCATCTCACACCATTTGCGGGCGCGCGCCGGGCTTTGGGGATTTTTTATCAATTCCCGTCAGGCGGTGGCGGATGAGGCGGAATTTGGCCGCTCGGCGGATGAGATTTTGGAATTTTTGGGATTGAGTGACGTAAAAAATGAACTCGCCAGCAATTTGCCGCATGGTCATTTGCGCGCTTTGGGCATCGCCATCGGTTTGGCTACCAATCCACAGGTGTTATTATTGGATGAGCCTTTTGCCGGGATGAACCGCGATGAAACGGTGCAGGCGATGAAACTTACCCGCGAAGTGCGGGAGCGGGGGGTGACCGTGCTGGTGGTGGAGCATGACATGCACGCGGTGATGAGCATTTCCGACCGCATTGTGGTGCTTAATTTTGGCGAAAAAATTGCTGAAGGCACGCCGCCGGAAATCCAAAATAATGACAAAGTGATTGAGGCCTATTTGGGGCGCGAAGATGATGCCATCGGAATTTAGCGGCGATGCGTGACTTATTGCAATGTGACGGGTTGTCTTTGTATTATGACCATATCCATGCCTTGCGCGGGGTGTCGGTGACGGTGCGCGAAGGCGAAACGGTGGCATTGGTGGGCGCTAACGGCGCCGGCAAGTCTTCTATTTTGCGGGCGATTACTGGCTTGTCGCCCCTTCACACCGGGACGATTGTGTATGATGACAAGCGGATTGACGGCTGGGCGACCGACAAAATT
>JBPCWX010000284.1:0-3061 GCA_051009095.1 Gammaproteobacteria bacterium
ATAATAAAATTCAATAGCAGGGTTGTTACCACCTCATCCACTTTATACGCTGCTTTCAATATTGTCGGCAGTAGCAAGGTTAAACCGCCGGCAGCGGCACCGGCAATAAGTAATAGCGGCAGCAAGAGCCACGCGGGTAAATCTAAGCAGCCGGTGCCCAATAAGGTTGCGGCCAATGCTCCCATATAAAACTGTCCTTCGGCGCCGATATTCCACAATTTTGCCCGAAATGCGGCCACGGCCGCCAGACCGGTAAAAATAAGTGGTGTTGCTCGGGTCAATGTTTCAGTGATGCCAAAGCGACTGCCGAGAGCCCCTTCAAACACCAGACGGTAAGCTTCTATCACCGGCGCCTCCGCCCAAATAATCAGAAATGCGCATAAGGCAAACGCTGATAATATCGCGGCTAAGGGCGCCGTTATCAGCCACTTCCAGGATACTGCCGCCCGCGCTTCTAACCGCATATCTCTCGCCTATGCCGCCATGCCGCTCATCATTAACCCAATGTTGGCGGTATCAATTTTATCAGTGGCATAAAAATCGCTTAGGGCGCCCTTAAACATGACCGCCACGCTATCGGCAACGGCATATAATTCATCTAAATCCTCAGTGATAAGCAGCACCCCGCTGCCGTTTTCTCTGGCGCTCAGTAATTGCCGATGCACCTCATTTATGGCGCCGACATCTAAACCGCGGGTTGGCTGATTGGCAATAATAATTTGTGGTGAAGAAGACAATTCGCGCGCTAAAATTAACTTCTGCATATTACCGCCGGATAACAAGCGCACCGGCGCCGTCATTGCTTGATAACGAACGTCGTATAATTCCAGCAAGCGCTTGGTATATTGATTGATGGCGGCAAAATCAAAAAAACCGAAACGGCAAAATTTATCCAGGCGGTTGCTAATAATATTTTCGGCAAGCGACATATCTTCGATAACTCCGACATGGCGGCGGTCAGCCGGAATACGCGCCACCTTATGTGCGGCAAATTTGTCCGCGCTGATTTTTTTTCGCTCACCGTGCCATAATATCTCGCCGGCTTTTGGGGTGGCAACCCCGTTTAGCAAGTCGGACAGTTCTTGCTGACCATTGCCGGATACGCCGGTAATGGCAAGTATTTGTGCTTCGTGAAGGGTGAAATTAATCGGCGCCGATAAAACTTTTACATTCCGCAATTCAAGCAGCGGCTTGCCCGGCGTCAGCGCCGATTTTTTCTTGTGAGAAATGGCGCGCCCAATCATCGCTTGCGCCAGCTCAGTGGGGCTTGCATCCGCCGTTTTAGCCTGATAGGTCAGTTTGCCCTGCCGCAATACGCAAACGCGGTGGCTTACCTGCATAATCTCATTTAATTTATGCGAGATTAAGATAACAGACAATCCGTCCGCCACAAGTTTTTGCACTGTGATAAAAAGCGCTTCTGTTTCTTGTGGAGTAAGAACCGCGGTGGGCTCGTCCAGCACGAGAATTTTTGCATCGCGATAAAGCACTTTTAGGATCTCCACTTTTTGTCGCTCCCCGACCGACAGACGCTGCACCGGAGTATTCAATTCGATCTCAAAGCCGCACTGTGATGCCAGACGGTTAATTTTCTCCACCGCGCCGCGTTTATGCTGTCGCCAGCCAAGCAGAAACTCGCTGCCGGCGATAATATTATCCAACACCGTAAGATTATCCGCCAGCGAAAAATGCTGATGCACCATACCAATACCGGCGGCCAGCGCCGCCCGCGTTGAGCCTTGCGGCAAAGTTTTACCAAATACGGTGATGTCACCTTGATCAGCAACATAGCTACCGAAGAGAATGCTCATTAAGGTGGTTTTTCCGGCGCCGTTTTCTCCCAGTAATGCCAGCACCTCTCCTTGATACAGGCTCAGGCTAATGTCATCATTTGCCGGCAGAGCGCCAAAGCGTTTGCTAATGCTGGTTAAAGTTAATACCGCTTCGCGAGCAGCGAAAGTGGCCGCCTGTTCAGGCATCACGGCCAGACATTAGTGCGCCATTCTTCATTAACCGGTGGAAAAGTCAGAACGGCGCACCCTATCTTAGAAAGATGATTGTGGCTGCTCATCATCAATCTTTACACTAAACATGCCGGCAAGAATCTGGCGATAGCGCACGCCGATTTCTTCTTTAATATCGGCGGAAATTTTATCGTCAAACTCATAGTACGGTGCGAGTGATGCGCCGCCTTTGGGAACCATGGTCCATTCTTTGTAATCCTCGGCGCTGAAAGTGCCCGCTTTTACGCGGCTGATGGCATGGTCAATGGCGTTTTCCATATGCCACAGTGCCGACGTCACAACAACATCCCGGCCATTTTCTTCTTTGTTCATGTCGTTGACATTACCGAATGCCAGGACGCCTTTGTCGCGCGCGGCATCGACTACGCCGGCACGCTCGGCATACAATACATCCACCCCAGATTCTAACTGGGCAAATGCCGCTTCCTTGGCTTTTGGCGGGTCATACCACGAGCCAATAAAATCCACTTTATGTTCTATATTGGGATTGACGGATTTTGCCCCGGCAATAAACGCATTGAATAGGCGATTGACTTCGCCAATCGGATAGCCGCCGACCATGCCGATTTTGTTGGTCTTGGTCATCTTACCGGCCAGCATGCCCATCAAAAAGCAGGGTTCATGAATGTAATTGTCAAATACCGAAAAATTGCTGCCGTGCGGGGCAAACGGATCACCCATTAAGAAAGCAACGTTGGCGTAGTCATCCGCCACTTTACGCGCTTCTTTGCTGATGCCAAAGGCCTCACCAACAACCAAATCCACACCGCCGTCGGCATATTCACGCAACACGCGAACATAGTCGGTATTTGCCACTTTTTCAGAAAACACATATTCAATCCGCCCTTCATCTGCCGCCCGCTGCAGTGCCAAATGCAGGCGCGCATCCCATTTTTGCTGTATGGGCTGCGTATAAATGCCGGCAACTTTTATCTTATCGGCCGCGACTGCTGGCGATACCGATGAGAATGGCAGCAGGATTAATGCTGCCAGTGCGATAATGTTTTTGAGTGTTGACATGATTTTACCTCCGTAGG
>JBPCWX010000285.1:0-4105 GCA_051009095.1 Gammaproteobacteria bacterium
AATTAACCAGCCATACGGCGGCCACTATCACCGTTAATCCGGCGCCATCAGCAAGCAGCTCCGCCGCCGCTAACTGCCCCGGCAAGGCAAACACCGCCACCGAAAAAAACGCCGCCTGCATAGCCGATAAACCGCTCTCACCCAAAAGCACGCCAAGGGCAAAAAAAGAAGACGCCAAAGCAATGCCAGCGCCACCAAAGCCCTGCTTTACTGCCTGCGCAAAAATTCTGGTGTTCATCTTAGACGGTGCTTTATCCATTGGTGATTGGATCAAAAAACCATACCTCCATGCGGAACTGGATATTCATGCTTTCTAATATTCTTTATCCACCATGGACCCTTTATTAAATTTAAACTCTCAAGCGTGCTTTCCCTCCCCAAAGCAACCGCAACAGCAGCAATGTCCGGCGAATTTGTCCGCCCTGTCAATAGCACCCGAAGCGGCATCCCCACTTCTGTGAATTTAACGCCATGCTCGTCCGCCGTTTCTTTAATAGCTTTCTTGATCGGCTCTGCCCCCCATTCATCGATGAGCAGATCCTGCAAGCGATCATGCAATGATTTCAATAATTCGTCATTATGACAATACGTCGCCAGTGCGTCCTCCGTTTTTTTAACTTGCTTGTTAGACTCTTCACGCCATTCATCGGCGAGCATCTTATGCAAGTCGTGAAAGCCAAAAAATTCTGTCCATAATTCGTCCTTATGACAATGCGTCGCCAGCCATTCATTATAAATCGGCGGAGGATTTATATAATAATTAACTAAACGCGCAAGCGTGCTTTCCCGCCCCAAAACAGCCGCAACAGCGGCAATGTCCGGCGACTTTGTCCGCCCGGTTAAAAGCACCCGAAGCGGCATGCCCACTTGTGGGAATTTAACGCCATGATCGACCGCCGTTTGTTTAATAACTTCCTTGATCGACTCTGCCCGCCATTCATTGACGGGAAGATCCTGCAAGTTATCATGCAATACTGCCAATAATTTGTCATCATGACAATGCGTCGCCAGCAGGACATTATCAATCATCGGGACGTTTTTATCCCGCCCCAACCTTTCAATGATGGGCAGATACGGGTCATGGCTAAGCACCGATAACAGTTTTTTCTCAAGCGTCGGAGCATTTATATAATAAGCAACCGCCTCCGGCAAGTCATTCAATGACTCAACGCGTGGCAGCACCAAAGCCAGCGCATCATCGCTCACATCGCTCAGCGTATCCGGCAAAATAGCGCGAATCTCAGCGGGCGACATCGCGCGTAAATGCTCACGATTAAACCAGCGCAATTTTTCCATATCAAAGCGCGCCGGGGAGTGTTGCACCGTGGCAAAACTAAAATGTTTTACCAAAAAATCACGGTCAAAAAATTCCACATCGCCACAAGACCAAGACAACCGCGCTAAATAGTTAATCATTGCCGCTGCCACAAAACCCTGCTTTTCATAATCCATCACATCCCCCGCCGCATGGCGTTTGGACATGCGCTCATAACGCACCGCGCCATCGGCACCCAGCAGCGGCGCCCCGGTGTCATCTTTGGCGGCGCACAAAATCATCGGTAAATGCGCAAAAATCGGCGGCGTTTTATCCAGTGCCGCATATATGTGCATTTGCCGAAAAGTGTTCATTACATGGTCATCGCCGCGAATAACATGCGTCATTCCCTCGTCAGCATCATCGGCAACATTGGCAAAATTATAGGTCGGCATGCCGTCCGCCCGCAAAAGCACCAAATCATCCAATTCAGCGGTATCAATGCACATCTCGCCTTTGACGGCATCCGTATATTTTGTTTCCCCCGCCAGCGGCATCCTCAGGCGAATAGCCGGGGCCACACCCACCGGCGGCGGCTGTTTGCTATCACGCCAGCGGCGGTCATAGCGCGGCGATTCACCACGCCGTAATTGTTCATCGCGCATCGCCGCCAATTCATCCGGCGAACAATAGCAACGATAGGCAAGCCCGGCGGCAACTAATTGCTCGGCCAAGTTAACATGCTGCGTCCGCCGTGCCGATTGAAAATATGGCGACTGGTCAACATCCAAGCCCAGCCAATCCAGCGCGTTAATAATTGCCTCGCTGTGTTCGCGCGAAGAACGCACCGCATCGGTGTCTTCAATGCGGAGCATAAATTCCCCGCCCTGCTGCCGCGCCCAAGCCCAGGCAAAAAGTGCCGTGCGCGCACCGCCAAGATGCAAATATCCGGTGGGACTGGGCGCAAAGCGGGTGCGGACGGCGGGCATAGCGATTATTATAAACGCACCCGCCAAATGCCGCACATTTTGTTAAATTTTTAGGATAACCTCAGCGCTTGCATCTTCGCGCTACACCGCCATATGAGCGCATTTATTTTGGTCGCCACCGCAATGTATGGTATCTTTTGTTTTTATGAAAACTTTGTTAATACTTTTACTGGCATTTACCTGGTGTTTGCCGGCGGCGGCGGAAAAATCGCAGCAGGAAGAAGCCTTAGCGGGAACTCTGCTCGCATTTTTTCTATCGCAAAATCGGGAATACGTCGCAGCGGCACAACTCCTTGCGGACGTGGGAAATCGCCATCATCTGCCAGATTTATTGCGCGAAGCCAGCAGCAATTCCATCTATGCCAAAAACATAAAAGGTGCGCTTGCTTTTGCGGAGCAGTGGGAAAATTTGGGCGGCGGCGCGCCCGCCATGTCTCGCCAAGCCCAAATTCATATCCGCAGCGGCAATTTTATTCGCGCCGAACAAGTGCTGTCGCGCTTGGCGCAAAATAATCACCTTGACGATGACAAGTTATATTCCATTCTTGCGCAAACTGTGGACAAAAAACAAGCCGCCGCCATCGGTGGTCGTCTGTTTTCAACTGCCCCCAAAGGGCGCGAATTATTTGCGAAAATCGCCATGGCCAGCGGCGATTGGAAATTAACCCGAGAAATCATTGACAGCGCCCCCACCGTCGGCAAAGAAGCCGCCATTTTTTATTTACTGCGGGCAAAATTGGCGGACTTGGAAAACAAAACACCGGCGGCGGCACTGGCGGAATTGGAAAAATCAATCGCCCAGCAATGCGCGGGCTGGGCGGACGGCTGCAGCGAAGCATCTCTCTTGCATGCCTATCGCCTGTTTGAGCAAGGCCGCAATGAATGGAGCAAGCCTTTGTATTCGCCCACCGAAGTCGCTCGTGATTCGGCATTACAAGCCGCAGAGTTTTTGGAGTTTTTAGCGCAGACGGTGCGGGCGGCAAAGCATTATGAAGAAGTCAAACCATATTTTTTTCGCGCTCGTTTGGGATTGGCGCGCATTGCCAGCCAAAACAAAAACCTCCGTGGTGCCTTGGCCATTTTGGACGAATCCAGTGTTGCCAATGACCGTGAATTTAGTTTGCGCGAAATAACCGCCGCCGATTTTTTGTCGGAGCTGGGAGACGGCGAAGGCAGTTTGGCGCGATTGGCGCAGGCGCGGCGCGTGTCGCCACAAAACAGCGAACTTATGTATCATCAAGCCATGGAAATGGAAAAACAGAGCGACATTGACGGCGCCATTAGTGTTTTGCGGGAAATGACCAAAGTGCATCCCCGTCGTCCCGATAGCTGGAACGCCCTCGGCTATATCATGGCCGATCATCATCGCAACTTGGCTGAAGCCAAGGAATTTATTCAGCGCGCTCTGGCATTGAACGACAAGGACCCAAACATTTTGGACAGCATGGGTTGGGTGCTTTATCGTCAGGGAAACCTCAAAGAGGCGCTGGCATATATCTTGCGCGCCGCCAAACAATCCGATGCCGCCGAAATTGCCGCGCATTTGGGCGAGATTTATTGGCATCTGGGCGACCAAGAACAGGCGTTAAAGATATTGCGTCAAGCCGCCAGCCAACACCCAAACAATAAAGTGCTCAATGAAACCATCGGGCGGCTGCAAATTGAAATTTAAGCCGCTGATGATTGGAGCGGTGGCGCGGGTGTCACTGTTGGCGATATTCGCTTTTTTATCCGCTTGTGCGCCACCGCCGCCGCCCACCACAGAATCGGCGGAAGCATTAAAAGTGGGCGGCGTGCTTTTGCTCCGCGCCAAAGGGCAAAAAGCGCGGCGCTTGCGGGTGGTGTGGGAAAGAACAAACGG
>JBPCWX010000286.1:0-2770 GCA_051009095.1 Gammaproteobacteria bacterium
ATGCCTATGGCCTATTCTGACAGCAACTATCACACCCAAAACGGCAAAGCCTTTGCCGATGCCGTGCGCACCGCCACCAGTGGCAAACTGGATATTGTTGTGCATGGCGGCGGCTCGCTGTTTAAGGGTGGCGAAATTAAACGCGCCATCCAAACCGGACAAGCACCCATCGGCGAACGCCTGCTTTCTGCACACGCCAACGAAAACCCGCTTTTTGGCTTCGATTCAGTGCCCTTTCTCGCCACTTCATTTGACGATTCGGCATTGCTGTGGAAAGCCGCCAAACCGGTGATTCAAGAACTCATGGCCGACCAAAATTTGGTGCTGCTGTATTCTGTGCCGTGGCCGCCGCAAGGTCTGTATTTCAAAAAATCGGTGTCTTCCGCTGCCGATATGAAAGGCATCAAGTTTCGCACTTATAACAGTATGGGCGGCAAAATGGCGGAATTAGCCGGCATGCAGCCGGTGCAGATTGAAGCCGCCGAACTCATGCAAGCCCTGTCGCGTGGTGTTGCCGATGGTTTTATCTCTTCCGGTTCCACCGGCTACGACCGCAAAGTGTGGGAGCACCTCACCCATTTTTATGATGTCAATGCGTGGCTGCCGCGCAATTATGTTTTTGCCAATAAGGAATCATGGGACGGTCTGAGCGAAGGTGAGCGCAACATTGTGCTGGGTCTGTCCGCTTTGGCCGAGCGTGCCGGCACCGCCGAAGCGCGCCGCCTCGCCGATTGGTACAAAAAACAACTCGCCGATAATGGCATGACCGTGCAACCCGCCGGCGAACAATTACGCGCCGACTTGGAAAACATCGGCAAAACGCTCACTGATGAGTGGCTAACAGAAGCCGGCGCCGAAGGGCAAAAAATCGTCAACTCTTATCGGCAAATGAAAAACTAATCGCCGCATAACGTTCGGCCGAAAGAGGAGAGAAAATGCTTGGCGGCCGCCAGAGTATACGCTCTTTTTTGGACGGTATGTATCGTCTTTGCGGTGCTTTGGCGGCCGTTTTTTTGGTGATTATGCTGAGCGTCATAGTCGCCCAAATGGTGCTGCGATGGCTGGGGATTTCTTTTGGCGGAGCAACTGGTTATGCGGGTTATTGCATGGCTGCCGCCACTTTTCTGGCCTTGGGCTATGCCCTGAACAGCGGCGCCCACATTCGCGTCACGCTGATCTTGAACATGTCGTCCACACACCGTCGGCGCTGGTTGGATATTTGGTGTTTGGGCGTGTCGACGATGTTGGGCTGGTATTTTGCCTTTTATGCTTTGCGGGCAAATTATTGGTCTTGGAAATTAAATGATATATCGCAAGGTTTGGATGCCACCGCGCTATGGATACCGCAGCTGGCGATGAGCGCCGGCGCAATAGTCTTAGCCACGGCGCTGGCTGATAATTTATGGACGCTGCTCCGGCACGGACACGCGCCGGCGGCGGAAGCGGAAAAAACCCGATAACGCGGCAAAAGCATGGAATATTTTATACTCTCTGGGGTGTTTTTGTTTGTCTTGTTTTTGCTGCTGGGCACTGGCGTGTGGATTGGTTTGGCGTTGATTGGAGCGGCATTTGCGGGCATGACGCTGTTTACCGACCGCCCCCCCGGCGATGCCATGATGACCACCATTTGGACGACGTCGTCCAGTTGGACTTTGGCCGCCTTGCCTTTGTTTATTTGGATGGGTGAGATTCTCTATCGCACGCGATTATCCGAGGACATGTTTCGCGGTTTATCGCCGTGGATGGTGCATTTACCGGGGCGTTTATTGCACACCAACATAGTCGGCTGCGCCTTGTTTGCGGCGGTATCTGGCTCATCGGCGGCGACCCTGACGACGGTGGGCAAGATGTCCATCCCCGAACTGCGGCAGCGCGGTTATCCGGAGCATTTGATTGTCGGCACGCTGGCGGGCGCCGCCACGCTGGGGTTAATGATTCCGCCGTCTTTGACGCTCATTGTTTATGGCGTGACGATTAACGAATCAATATCGAAACTGTTTATTGCCGGCATTTTACCGGGGTTGGTGTTAGCGGCAATGTTTATGGGTTATGTGGCGGTGTGGGCGCTTTTACACCCGGGGCGACTGCCCGCCGAATCATCTCGGCCGTGGGCGGAAAAATTCCGTGAGGCAAAATTTTTGCTGCCTTTGGCGGGGCTGGTATTGTTAATTATAATTTCCATGTATCGCGGCTGGGCGACCGCCACAGAAGCGGCATCTTTTGGCGTATTGGGGGCATTAGTTTTGGCGGCGGCGCAAGGCTCGCTCACTTGGCAAACATTATTAAACAGTTTATTGGGCGCGACCCGCACCTCGGCGATGATTGCTTTGATCTTAGCGGGGGCGGCTTTTTTATCATTATCCATGGGCTTTACTGGTTTGCCGCGGGCGTTGGCGGAATGGATAGCGTCTTTACAATTATCACCGCTGGAGCTGATTATCGCGTTGACGATTTTTTACATTATCATCGGTTGCTTTTTGGACGGCATTTCATCGGTGGTATTGACCATGGCGGTGGTGGAGCCGATGGTGCGACAGGCGGGGATTGACCTGATATGGTTTGGCATCTTCATTGTGGTGGTGGTGGAGATGGCGCAAATCACCCCCCCGGTGGGTTTCAATTTATTTGTCTTGCAGGGCATGACCAAACACCAGATATTATATTTATCGCGGGCGGCATTGCCGATGTTTTTGCTCATGGCGGCGATGGTTGGCATCTTATGGATTGTTCCAGAGCTGGCAACTTATCTACCGTCGCAGATGAGTTCACG
>JBPCWX010000287.1:0-7287 GCA_051009095.1 Gammaproteobacteria bacterium
CGATATAAAAAACGCCATCCGCATTTTTCGGCGGCAAACCGAAGTGGATTTTTTCATCAATAAAGATGCCGGCGGTTTTTTGCACGAACAATTTAATTTGTGGCTGTATCAATATATGTTTTCCGAAGAAAGCATTTTTGAGCAGAAGCGAATCGAGCAACTCAGCGATCTTCGCCGCATTGCCCGGTACATCATTGATTTTATCGCGCAGTTTGAAGATGAACTGGCGCGCGTGTGGAATAAACCAAAATTTGCCCGCCACGTTAATTATGTTATGACGGCGGATAAATTATCCCCCGCCATTATGGAAAAGATGGGCAAGCACCAAGGAGTAAAAGCGCAAGTGCGGGAATGGCAAGATTTAGGGATGGTGGATGGTGAATTTAATTTTGCGCACCTTGGCAGCGTGCTGACGCCCCCGGCAAGCAAAAGAAAAAACGGCGGCAACGGTAAAAACGGCGGCGGTAATTTAAGATTTTTACCGTTTGACACCAAGCATTTTAAGGATCTGGAAGAAGACATGCTGGCTTGTTTGGGCGATTTAGACACGGCACTGGACGGCGAATTAATCAAAAGCGAAAATTATCAGGCATTGCAGACTGTCGCGCGAAAATATCGCGGGCGGGTGAAGTGCATTTATATTGACCCTCCTTTCAATTTGGCCAGTAGCGATCAATTTAATTATCGGACGAATTATAAAGATTCATGCTGGGCAACCATGATGGAGAATCGTTTGTCTTTGGCGCGCAATTTTTTGTCGGATGACGGTGCAATTTTTGTGCGCTGTGATGATAATGGAAATTATATTTTGCGGCATTTATTAAATCGAATTATAGGCATGGATAAGTTTAGAAATGAACTGATTGTGAACCGCTTTCAGAAAAAATCGAATGCTTATACCACCACCACAGAATACGTTCTTTTATACACATCCTCTGATAGGGCAGAAATTATTGCTCCTTCCAAAACAAGAGCATGTATTTATTGTCATTCAGACATAGAGCCACAATGGAATTGGTCCCACTCGGCAGGAGAAAGCAAAACGCCTAGGTATTTTGATGTGGATGGAACAAGGACCTTGCTTTATCCACCCAAAAGCAGGCATTGGACAAACTCTCAGAAAGTGATAGACGAACTTACCAATAATGACAGAATGCGAATTAATCATTCTTTATCTTATACCGATTGCAATGGTAAAAAAATAAAGTTTCAGCCTGAAAAATTGCAATCCGAAGATATTAAAGTTGACAGTAATTGGACGGATATTAGAGGCTATGAATTTGGGGTTTATACGAGCGAGAAATTTTCCACCCAAAATTCTGAGGAATTATTAGAAAGGATTATATCCTCTTCATCCACCGCCGAAAATATTGTATTTGACTTTTTTTCTGGCAGCGGCACCTCACAAGCGGTAGCGCAAAAATTGGGGCGCAAATGGTTGGGCGTGGAAATGGGCGAACATTTTGACACGGTGATTTTGCCTCGTCTAAAAAAAGTGCTTTTTGGCTATCAGACGGGAGTAAGCAAAGATTTGGATTATAAAGGCGGCGGCGCATTCAAGTATTACGAATTGGAGCAATACGAAGATACACTCAGAAAAATGCGCTACCGTGAAAACGACATGCCGATCTATGATGACGGCAAAAGTTTGCTGGAACAATATGTATTCCTGGGCGATGACAAACTATCGCAAGCGGTGACCTCGGATAAAAAACTGTCGCTGGATTTGGATAAATTATATTCCGGCATCAGTTTGTCGGAGACGCTGGCCAATGCGCTCGGCAGTCCGCTGCGCCGCTGTCAGAATGGCACGGCAGAATTTGCCAACGGCGAAAAACTAAAAATAAACTTTGCCGAGATGACGGAGGAAGAAAAGATCGACCTCATCACCCGCATTCGCCCATATCTTTGGTGGGGAGAATAAATGCGCATCAAATGGCCCCCCGCTAAGCCTTATTTGGAAGAGGGGATTGGCTCCATTAATTATGCCTTGCTGCCGCAAGTTTGGCATATTCCGCATCTTGCGCGTTTTTCACGCCGCAAAACCCTGCATGAATATCAGCAGGATGCGCTAAAAAAAGCGGCAAAATTTTTGCATTGCTATTTTGGCGACGAGCACGACTGGCACAAGGGCGAAACCGTAGAGGAAAAAATGTTGCGCAAAAAAAGCATGGCGGTAAAATTTTATCAAGCCGCTAAGCTGGAGCGGTTTACGATTTACGCCCTTGAGGAAAGGAGCATAAAGAAAAACCCGGTGTATGAGATTCACAAAAGCGTGGGCGTCGAGGACGACCAGCCAAACATGATTTCTTATACTCGCCAGATCAATCGCGCCTGTTTTTGGATGGCGACGGGGAGCGGCAAAACGCTGATTATGCTAAAAATTGTCGAGTTTTTGGAGCATCTAAAAAAGCACGGCGAAATTCCCCCGCACAACATTCTGATTTTGGCGCCCAGCGATCATCTGCTGAGGCAAATTAGGCGGGCGGTGGATGACTTCAACAGCGGCGACGGTTTGCAGGTGGAATTGTCGCACTTACGCCGTTTTGGTAATGATGATATTTTGCCGTTTGGCAATACGGCGCGCGTGTTTTATTGCCGTTCCGATCATTTGTCGGAGGACGAAAAGAAAGAATTGCTGGACTGGCGGCGCTATGAAAATGAAGGGCGGTGGTATGTTTTGCTGGACGAGGCACACAAGGGCGGCCGCGAAGATTCCAAACGCAAAGCCTATTTTTCGCTGATGGCGCGGGAAGGGTTTTTGTTTAATTTTTCCGCCACTTTCACTGACGATGACGACATTATAACGACTGTGGCCAAATATAATTTGGCGAATTTTATCGCCAACGGACACGGCAAGCACATTGTCATGAGCGAGGATATTTGGAGGGTGAAAGAGGAAGAAAAACGGCAGTTACAAAAAAAGATAATGATTAAATCTTTATTGACGCTGGCTGTTGCGCGCCGTATTGCGGAGAAACTGCGGCAGGCGCCGGGGTGCGAAAAAATGTATCACCACCCGCTCATGCTAACTTTGGTTAATTCTGTGGCGGTAGACAAAGAAACGCAGCGAAACGATTTATGGCAGTTTTTTGATGTGCTGCGCAGCATCGCGGCGGACGAGTTAGGCGGCGATGAATTTAGCGCGGCGAAGGATGGAGTCGAAGCGGATTGGGAAAAGGCGCACCGGTTTTTTGAGGCGGAGGCGGGCATGAAAGAGGCAATATCGACAATATTGAAGCCGATGTCGCTGCGGCAGTTTCGCGACGCCATTTTTGGCTCACAAACAAAAGGGGCGCTGGAATATATCCTCAGCAGCCGCGGCGACAAGGAGATTGCCTTTAAGTTAAAGAACACGGACAAACCTTTTGGGCTAATAAAGATCGGCACGATTGACAAATGGAAAAATGATTTTTTGCGCGGCATGGAGCAAAATAAAAATTTGGGCGATAAGTCATTTTTTGACAATCTGGACCATAGCCCCAGCATATCCATTCTGATGGGCTCGCGCTCATTTTTTGAGAGTTGGGATTCGACGCGTCCCAATGTGATTAATTTCATCAATATCGGCAAAGAAAAGGATGCGAAAAAATTCATTATGCAGTCTGTTGGTCGGGGCGTGCGCATCGAGCCACTTCCTGAATATCGCCGCCGCTTTGATTTGATCTTGGGTGATCAAAAACCGCCGCTGAGCGACGAGCTGGCAAAGAAAATTCCGGTATTGGAGACGTTGTTTTTATATGCGACAAACCGGGAGGCGATTAATTTTGTAATGAACGGTTTGGAGGACGAAAAAGATTATCCCTATTTGCCGGTGACGGGATTTGCCAAGGCGGAGCGGCCGATGATTGATGACACGGAAATGCCTTTGCTGGTGCCGCATTATCGGGAGTTGTCAAACATCAGTGAAAGAAAAAAATTTCGCATCGCCGACAGCGACGAGAAGCGTTTTACGCATTATCTGCGAGCGGTTTCCGATTCTTTGCTGATTGTCAGCGGCGGGCTTTTGCCGCAGCAAATAAAAGCATTGCGGCAGTTTAACGCTCATGTGCAAGTGCGCGCCGACAAAAAATATTACAATTTGGGATTTTTGCAGGATGAATTTTTGCGGTATGTTGAGGCAAAAGTTCAAGAGGTCGACGGCGTGTGCGAGATTCGCGATGATGATATTGTGCATTTTCGCAAGATAACGGCAAAATTGCCAGAAAGAGATTTGGTAAAACTGAACTCCATCGTCGCCGACGTCGCCGCTGCCAAGCATGGACAGTCTGAAGATCAATTATTAGATCAACTCTTGGCTGGAAAAATCACAAAAGATGAATTTAAGCAGACCAAAAAAAATAGCGATTCTTATCGCGAGCTGGAGATTAAACATTGCGCGCGACATTACTATGTGCCGATAGTGTTTGGCGAAACGACAGATGATTTTATTCGTCATGTCATTACTGTGAAAAGTGAAGTAAAATTTTTGCAAGCGTTGGAGAAGTGGTTGCAAGAAAACACGCCCAAATGGGATGCTTGGATGTTTTCTAAATTATCCGAGCAGTTGGACGGGGTTTATATTCCTTATTCTGACGGCGACGACATGCCGGCAAAATTTAGGCCCGATTTTGTGTTTTGGATGTGCCGGGGCAAAAAGTATCGGATATTTTTTGTTGATCCGAAAAGCACTGCTTTCACTGCCGAGATTAGGAAATTGCAGGGTTATAAGAAATTGTTCATGGACAATGAGCAATATCGGCAATTTCAGCATGACTCATGGAAAGAGATTGAAGTCATGCTTGCTTTTTATAATCTGCAGGGGGACGACACCGGATTTGAAGGGTTTGTCATGGATGACATTGCCGATATTTTTGCGGATTGAAAGCAAACAGCGGGCATTATGGATTGATTGAAATGGCGGTAAAATTGAGCGAATTATCGGGCATGGCGGCTTTTGACCGCCGATAAAAATCAGGCGGCGCTTGCCAAACCGTTCTTTTTTCCACCCTTGCGCACCAGGCGCGGACGGCGATGGCGCACCGCATCGGCACTAACCACCACTTGCCGCACATTCTTCATGTCGGGCAATTCATACATGGTGTCCAGCAAAACATCTTCCACCACCCCGCGCAAACCGCGGGCACCAGTATGCCGCGCTTGCGCTTGCTTGGCAATTTCCGCCACGCCGTCATCGGTAAATTTCAACTCCACACCTTCCATGGCAAATATTTCGCAATATTGCTTCGCCAAAGCATTACGCGGTTGGTTAAACACGCGCACCAAATCTTCCTCATCCAAAGAATGCAGCGTGGACACCACCGGCAAACGCCCCACCAATTCCGGGATCAAGCCATAGCGGGTCAGGTCATCGCCCATCACTTGCCGCAATAAATTTTCGCGGTTATCGTGGGGGGAAGTCTCCATGCCAAAACCGATGCCGCTCTGTCGGGTGCGCCGCCGCACAATATCATCCAACCCTTCGAACGCGCCGCCGCAGATGAATAAAATTTGTGTGGTGTCAACATTAATACATTCTTGCTGCGGGTGTTTGCGTCCGCCTTGTGGCGGCACCGATGCCACGGTGCCTTCGATGAGTTTGAGCAGGGCTTGCTGCACGCCCTCACCCGACACATCGCGGGTGATCGACGTGTTTTCGGACTTGCGGGCGATCTTGTCCATCTCATCCAAATACACAATCCCCTGTTTGGCGCGCTCCAAGTCATAATCACTGCGCTGCAACAGTTTTTGGATAATGCTCTCCACATCTTCGCCGACATAGCCGGCTTCGGTGAGAGTGGTGGCATCGGCAATGACAATCGGCACATCCAGCACTGCCGCCAAAGTCTGCGCCAGCAAAGTTTTGCCGCTCCCCGTCTCGCCAATCAGCAAAATGTTGGTTTTGGCAATTTCCACATCTTTATTGACGCGCTGCCCAAAAATCCGCTTGTAATGATTATAAACCGCCACCGACAGCGATTTTTTGGCGTTTTCCTGACCAATGACATATTCATCCAGCTGCATTTTAATTTTGCTCGGCGGCGGCAGTTCGCGCTCCAGCGGCAAATCCTGCTTCGCCGGTTTGGTGATTCCCTGCTCCTTCTTCTTGTGTTCGTCCAGCTTGACGCGGCAGGCATCGACACATGCTGAACAAATACAGATATTATCCGCGCCCTGCACCATCTGCCCGACCTCGTTGCGCGAGCTGCCGCAAAAAGAACAATAGGTTTCGGTATTATTTTTTTCGCTCATTTTTTTTGCCTTTTGTCATGGGTGCGACGACTTTGTCGGCGATGCCGTAGTCGACCGCTTGCGCCGCGGTAAAGAAAAAATCGCGCTCAGTATCCGCCGCTATGCGTTTTTCACTCTTCCCCGTCAATTCCGCCAAAATACCGTTGAGCCGTTCTTTGAGGGCAAGAATTTCGCGGGAATGAATGGCAATATCACTCGCTTGCCCAGAAAATCCGCCCAAGGGCTGATGAATCATCGCCCGCGCATTGGGCAGCATATGGCGCATCCCCGGCTCGCCTGCCGCCAATAAAATGGCCGCCATACTGCACGCCTGCCCCACACAAGTGGTCGCCACCGGGCTTTTAATGTGGCGCATGGTATCCAAAACAGCCAGCCCGCCAGTCACCAAACCGCCGCCCGAATTGATGTAAAAATGAATTTCGCGCTCGGCATTTTCGGACTCCAAAAAAAGCAGCTGCGCGATGATGATGTTGGCAAGATAATCATTAATCTCTCCCACCAAAAACACAATGCGGTCTTTCAGCAGCCGCGAGTAAATATCATATGCGCGCTCACCGCGCCCCGACTGCTCCACCACCATCGGCACATAATTCAACCCCAGCGGTGATTGATTTCGCTCATTCATGTTGCTCTCCAAGTAGCGAATCTTCGCCAAAAAATTGCTCCACAGTCAACGGCTCATCAACCACTTTAACGCGCTCAAGGGTCCATTTTGCCGTCTTACTCTCAAAAAGAGACAGCCGCATCTGTTCGGTAAAATGACGGTTGTCGCGCACCTGCGATAAAAATTGGGCGGGATCTCCATAACTTTGCGCCATGTTCTCCGTCGCTGCTGCAATTTCCTGATCGCTTACTGTCATTTTTTCGCGCTTGATCCATTCCGCCATAATCAATCCCATAGTAGTTCGCCGTGCCGCTTCCAGATAGATATTATGGTGCACATCGGTGGGCAATGGCGCGCCGCTTTTTTTTGCCTCCGCAGTCATTTGCCGATAAATCACCTGTGCTTCCGTCTGCACCATGCCGCGCGGCAGGGGAAACGGCGGCGTCGCCTCC
>JBPCWX010000288.1:0-4831 GCA_051009095.1 Gammaproteobacteria bacterium
CAGTTATTATGCGGCAGCTGCAACAGCATCAAAGGCGATCGCGAAATGGCTTATTTGCT
The DNA here is from genome assembly GCA_051009095.1 of Gammaproteobacteria bacterium. Lineage (GTDB taxonomy): Bacteria > Pseudomonadota > Gammaproteobacteria > Tethybacterales > Persebacteraceae > Doriopsillibacter. The sequence continues at coordinate 60 of JBPCWX010000288.1, forward strand.
GGTAGAGTTGAAAAAAAGAGGCGTTTTACCGACTTTAACGACAACCCAAAAACGGAGAAAACAATCATGAATAACAAACTATCCGTCACCCCGCGAGAAAGTTTTGCCCGCTGGCGGTGGCTGCTAATCTTGCTCATCAGTGGCGCTTTTTTGCCCGCGCTGGCGCAAGAAGATAATCTCGTCGCCGGACGCGATTATATCGCCATCAATCCGCCCCTGCCAACGCGGGCGGGCGATAAAATCGAAGTGTTGGAATTTTTTAATTTTTCCTGCCCGCATTGTTTTCGCATGCAGGGCAGCATCGCCAAATGGCGCGCCAAAGCCGACTTGACGGATGTTGCACTGCTCCATCAGCCAGTGGTCTTCCAAAGATATGGCGGGCATTTTGCGCGGGTTTATCACACTTTGGTGGCATTGGGCGTGGAGGATGAATATTACGGCAAAGTTTTTGCCGCCCTGCACCGCGAACGGCAGCTGATTAACAATCAGGATCGGTTTGTTGATTGGATGGAAGAAAACGGTTTTGATGCCGACAAAGTTACGGCGGTTTATGATTCTTTTACCGTCAACACCAAAGTCAAGCGCGATGTTGACATTGTCTCGGCATATGGCATTGACAGCACGCCGCAAATGGCGGTGGCCGGCAAATATGTGCTAACGCCGGCGCTGAGCGGGTCATATGATGGCGTTATGCGCGATGTGGAGATTTTGCTCGCCCGCGAACGGCGCGCCCAAAAAGAATAATCATGCCATCACAAAAAATCACTTTTCCCGGTTCGCAAGGAGGCATGCTTGCCGCGGTGCTGGAATATCCCGCGGCGCCACCGCGCGGCTACGCCTTGTTTGCCCATTGTTTCACCTGCACCAAGGATATTTTTTCGGCGCGCTATCTCAGCGGCGGATTGGTATCGCGCGGCTTTGCCGTTTTGCGCTTTGACTTTACCGGTTTGGGCACTTCCGAAGGCGATTTTGCCAATACTAATTTTACTTCCAATGTGCGCGATCTCATTTGTGCCGCCGATTTTTTACGCGCTGAACACACCGCCCCATCTCTTATGGTCGGTCATAGTTTGGGCGGTGCGGCGGTGCTGGCGGCAGCCGGCGATATTGCCGAAGTGCGCGCGGTGGCCACGGTCGGGGCGCCGGCGGAGCCGGCACACGTGCGCCATCTTTTTGCCGAGGCGAGTGCCGACATAGAAAAAGACGGTGAAGCGGAAGTGCTTTTATCGGGGCGTCCCTTTCGCATCAAAAAGCAATTTTTGGATGATATTGAGGAGACAAAATTATCCGCTCACATTGCCACGCTGAACAAGGCGTTGCTGATTATGCACTCGGTTGTGGATAACACAGTGGATATTGACAACGCCCGCAAAATATATGCCGCCGCCAAACACCCGAAAAGTTTTATCAGTTTGGACCGTGCCGATCATTTGCTGTCAGACAAGCGCGATGCGATCTATGCCGCCGAGGTGCTGGCGGCGTGGGCCGAGCGTTATTTACCGGCGCCCGCGGCGGTGGCAAAAAATGACCAGACGGCGGACGATGGTTTGGTGGTGGTGACCGAGGCCGGCGGCAGCGGTTTCGCCCAGCGCATTTATAACGGCAAGCATGAATTGGTTGCCGATGAGCCTTCTTCTTTGGGCGGCGCCAACACCGGACCAACGCCATATGGTTATTTACTGGCGGCCTTGGGCGCATGCACCGCCATCACCTTGCGCATGTATGCGCGGCGTAAAAAAATTCCGCTGCAGTGCGCGACCATTTCTCTGCGGCATAAAAAAATTCACGCCAAAGACTGCGAGGACTGCGGCGAGGCGGGCGGCATGTTGGATGTGATTAACCGCGAGGTTTTGCTGACCGGCGATTTGACGGCGGAGCAGCGGGCGTCTTTGATGGTCATTGCCGACAAATGCCCGGTGCATAAAACCATGACATCACCGACCATTATTAACACCGTTGCCCAAACATAAAATTTTGTCGGGGTCATGTTTGGCGGCATGTGGAGTTTAGATTAAAGTGTTTCGCGTCCTCACATTAAATCTAAACGGCATCCGCGCGGCTGAGCGCAAGGGTTTGTCGCTTTGGTTGCAAAAGGCGGCTCCCGATATTGCCTGCTGGCAGGAAGTGCGCGCGACTGCCGATGATTTGACGGCATCCATGCGGGCGCCGGCCGGCTTGTCGGGGGTTTTTGCTGCGGCCCAAAAGCGCGGATATAGCGGGGTTGCCTTATTAGCGAAAAAAAAACCGCGCGCGCAAAGCGTTTTTGGCGGAGGATTGATGGATGAGGAGGGGCGTTTTTTGCGCTTTGACTTTCCTTCGCTGAGCGTCATTTCCCTGTATATGCCGTCTGGGTCTGCGGGCGACGAACGGCAGCAAATTAAATATCAGGTGATGGATGAAATGGGCGAATGTTTGCGGGCGTGGCGGCGCGAGGCGGATGACACTGGGCGAGATTTTTTGGTGTGCGGTGATATTAACATTGCGCACACGGAAAAAGACATTAAGAATTGGCGGGGGAATCGAAAAAATTCGGGTTTTTTGCCGGAGGAGCGGGAATGGTTGTCATCTTTGTTTGGCGAGGGTGGTTGGGTGGATGTGTTGCGGCGGTTGACCGATGAGGACAATCAATATACGTGGTGGTCAAACCGCGGGCGGGCTTGGGAGAAAAATGTCGGCTGGCGGATTGATTATCAAATAGCCACGCCCAAACTTGCGGCACGGGCGCGGCGGGTGGAAATATACAAAGAACAGCGTTTCTCGGATCATGCGCCGCTGCTGATTGATTATGCAGGAAAAATTTGACCGTTATTAGTAAGAATGAATTAGCGTAGCAATGGTCTGGAAATATCTTTTATTTCGCCGTTTGGACCATGTTTAAAAGTGATAAAGGGGGAGGTGCAAGGATCATGACAGGTAGCCCAAATGCGTCCTTCAAATTCCGATAAATAGTATAGATTACCTCTCGCGCCTAAGATGTCGCCAACATTTTCCCATTCGCCACGTTTCATTGCCTCCCACGAAGAGGCACGAATAATGTGTCCCCACCTTAGTGCCGTAAGATACCACCAGCCGTCTGCGGTGATAAAAATATCGTTGCCTGCATAGCTGATGTTTCCTACAATAAATCCTTTGGGTGTTGGTGCAGAAGAATCAACCACAGTGAAAGAGTCATCTGAATAGCGGGCGGCAATTATATTTCCTTCTGGTTCAGAGGGCGTAAAATACATTAAATCTTTATAGATGGTCATCGAGCGGCGGTATTTTCCTTGCAGAAAAGGAAGTGGTTTGGCGTATTCCACACGCAACGGCGAATCGGCATCACCCGTTAATACAAATTTATAAATGTAGGTGTTAGCGCTTGCCAAAACCCAAAAGGCACGGGAGGGATAATCCCAAATAATGCGATGAGGACGGCTTGCAATATTTTCTATTCTTTGTATCAAATCAAACCCTGTTGCCGTGGCCCGATAAACATTAATGGCATCTTTTTCAGTGTCTTCGACGACATAAATATCTTGATAGTTAGCAATGGAATGCGGATGATTTAATTTATCGTCAAGTATCCGCCACTGTGAAAGATCACTATGAAAATGGTCACTGTACAAAACGCGGTTCTTCCAAACATCGACGAGAAAATACTGGGCGCCAAACTTTGCAATCTGGGTATAAACCTCCGTCGCTGCCGGCACTGCTTCTGATAAAGCAAATATCAAAATAAAACTGGCGAATTTAGATAGATTCTGCAACATGTGCATAATTATATCCTAAATAATTTGCGCCCCTTGAAAAAATGGCATGGCAAGATTATAAATAAATTAAATGAAACTTATTCAAAGGAGCAAAAAACCATGAGCAATCTAAAAATCTATCATCCATTTGGCCGTTTGTTGCAGGCTTTTGACGCGGACGGCATTTATTCCCCATCATCGGCGGGTTTTCGAGTAGACATTCGCGATGAAGGGAACAAATACCTCTTGTCGGCAGACTTGCCCGGAGTCAAAAAAGAGGACGTGCAAGTGAGCGTGGAAGACAATGTATTGTCCATCAGCGCAAAATTTGGCGCCACCGACAACGGCAAGGCATTGCATCAAGAGCGGGTCAACGGTTCTTGTGCGCGGTCTTTTCGCTTGTCGGAACATCTGGACGCCGACAGCATTGAGGCCGAAATGAAAGATGGGGTATTGGCCTTGAGCCTGCCCAAAGCGGCTAACGCCGCGCGCCGCGACATCCAAATTCGCTGAGCCGGCCAAGTCTCTTCTCTCGGCGGCGGACGCTTACCAAGCGTCCGCCGTTTTTTTAATTAAACGGCGGGATTATCATTTTGCCCGCTTATCCCCTGCCGCAAGTTTGCCGCCTCACCCGTGCGGGGGTGAGATAGCGGGGCGACTTTGGGCGGGGTAAAACGGGGTGGCTGATGGGACTCGAACCCACGACAACCGGAACCACAATCCGGGGCTCTACCAAACTGAGCTACAACCACCATGATGCACGCTCGGCAGGACTTGAACCTGCAACCTCCGGCTTAGAAGGCCGATGCTCTATCCAGTTGAGCTACGAGCGCAAAGACATGGTCGGGGCGGCGAGATTCGAACTCACGGCCTCCTGGACCCAAACCAGGCGCGCTACCAGGCTGCGCCACGCCCCGACGGTTACTTTCCCCAAACATCTTCAGGCACGTCCCGGCTCCGTTGCTCTTCGCGAATATCGCGAACAAAGGAATATTCATCCAAAGCGGTTTCTTCAGCCAATTTACTTTCTTCTAAATAAGAGGC
>JBPCWX010000289.1:0-7085 GCA_051009095.1 Gammaproteobacteria bacterium
ATCAGCGGATATAAAGTCCCCAGCAATACGCTCAGCGCCGCCACGGTGAAAAAAATATTGTTGAGCAAAATCCCCGTCTCACGCGATACTGCGGCAAAGCGGGCGCGACTCGCCAGCAGCGGCGCGCGCCACGCATACAGCGACAGCGAACCGCCCACCGTCACCGCCAGCAGCAGCAAAATAAACAATCCCCGAGCCGGGTCAGTCGCAAAAGAATGCACCGACACCAAGACTCCAGAACGCACCAGAAAGGCGCCCAGCAAACACAGCGAAAAAGTCATAATCGCCAGCAGTGCCGTCCATGGCTTGAAGACGCCTCGCGCCTCGGTCGCCGCCAAAGAATGCAGCAGGGCGATGCCCGCCAGCCACGGCATAAAAGAGGCATTTTCCACCGGATCCCAAAACCACCAGCCACCCCAGCCCAATTCATAATAAGCCCACCAGCTGCCCAGCATAATGCCCACCGTCAAAAACACCCACGCCGCCAGCGTCCACGGTCGCGCCCATCGCGCCCACGCCGAATCCATTCGCCCCGACAGCAAGGCGGCAATGGCAAAGGCAAAAGCAACCGAAAAACCAACATATCCCATATACAGCATCGGCGGATGAATGATCAATCCCGGATCTTGCAGGAGCGGATTGAGGTCGCGCCCTTCTATCGCCGCCGGCAACAGGCGCGCAAAAGGATTCGACGTCGCCACCATAAAAAACAAAAATCCCGTGCTTACCAAGCCCCGCACCACCACCACCCGCGCCAGCAAAAACAGCGGCAAACGGCGGCTAAGCACCGTCACCGCCGCCGTCCACGCCGACAGCATCAAACACCACAGCAGCAGCGACCCTTCGTGCGCCCCCCAAACCGCCGCCACCCGATAGGGCACCGGCAGCGCCGTATTGGAATTTTGCGCCACATATGCGACCGAAAAATCATTACCGACAAACAAGGCGGCCAGCAAAACAAAAGCAAGCAGCAAAAACAAACACTGCGCCCGCGCCAGAGGGATCGCGGCTGCCGCCCACAAAGAACGGCGCCATGCCACTCCCGCCAGCGGCATAACGCCTTGCAGGAAGGCCAAGCTCAGCGCCGCCAACAACGCCAACTGACCAATTTCAGCAATCATGATTCCAAGGTGCCGGCGGCCTTCAGTGCCTCATGCACTTCGGGCGGCATATAATTTTCATCATGTTTGGCCAGCACTTCATCGGCTTCCAAGACGCCGTCCCGCCAAGCACCGCGCACCACAACCCCCTGCCCTTCGCGAAACAAATCGGGCAAGACTCCCCGATATGACACGGTGATCGCTTGGACGGTATCGGTGACGATAAAGCGCACTGCCAAACTGCCCACTGGACGGTGTACTGAATCGGCTGCCACCAAGCCGCCCAAACGAAATGCGCGCTGTGTATCCGCCGCCTGCTGCAACACTTGTGTCGGTGTATAAAAAAACAACAGATTTTGGCGAAATGCCGCCACTGTCAAAGCCACCGTCGCCGAGGCGCCAAGACACACGCACAACACCAAAAGCAAACGGCGGCGGCGACGGGGAGTCATAGTTTGCCTCCTCCATATAAACACCGCAACCGCCGCAACGCCCGCGCCTTGCGGACGGCGGCGGCGCGCCACAGCACCGCCACCACCACGGCGGCGGCAAGATAGGCGGGCCACACATAAACGCCATAACCGTCCATGGCAAAAAAATCAGCAATCGCCGTCATACCGTCTCCGCGGGCGAGGATGAATCCGCCTTTATCGCGGCAACTTCCTGCGCCCATTTTGCGCCGCTTTCTTCTTCCAGCAAAATCGCCTGCGCTTGGGTAAGCACAAAAAACGCGCAAAAAGCGGTCAGGGCGCCGGCCATAGCCAGCAAGGGGCGGAGCATCTCCACATGCAGAGAAGGCGCGCCCCACTTGGTAATGCTTGCCGGCTGATGCAGGGTGTTCCACCAGTCCACGGAAAAATGAATAATGGGAATGTTAATCACGCCAACCAGTAGCAAAATCGCCCCCGCTTGTGCGGCCGCACGGCGCGAAGGAATAGCCGACAACAGCGCCATATAGCCCAAATAAATAAACAGCAAAATCAGTTCCGAGGTAAGGCGCGCATCCCACACCCACCAAGCACCCCACATCGGTTTGCCCCAGATGGAGCCGGTGACCAATGTTAACAGCGTAAAAGCGGCCCCGGCGGGCGCCGCCGCCCGTGCGCACACCGCCGAAATTTTGCCGCGCCAAATTAGTGTCACGCCGGCGCACAAAGCCATATTGACATAGACAAACATGGACAGCCAAGCGGCGGGAACATGAATAAAAATAATCCGATAGCCTTCGCCCTGCTGATAATCGGCGGGCGCTCCAATCAAAGCGCCATGCAAACCATATGCGCCAAGAATGATAAACAACGCCAGTAGCCAAGGGCGCGCCCCTTCCGCAAAGCGATAAAAGCCGGGCGGGGAAGCGAGCGTATAAATGATGCGCCACATTATTCGCTCTCCGCAAGACGAAGCGCGCCGGCAGCGGCAAGCGGCAGCACCGTCAAAGACAAGGTAAAAAACGCCGCCAGCAAAAGTAGCGCCGCCTTAGGTGTGCCGCTCGTCACCGCGCCGGCGGCAAAAATGAGCGCCGGGGCGCACAGCGGCAAAGCCAGCACCGCGCCGACAAAACGCGCCCGCGGCGCCCCCACCAGCAAGGCGGCGGCAAAAGCCGCCAGCAAACTAAACACCCCCGTGCCCAAAGGCAAACTGACGGCAAGAATCAACAAATCCTCCGCCGGCAAGTGCATCCACGCGCCCAGCAATGGTGCCAAGACAATCAGCGGCGCGCCGCACACCAGCCAATGGGTGACGGTTTTTGCCAATACCGCCAGCACCAAAGGTTGTGAAGACAGCAATATTTGCTCCCACGTGCCGTCCTCAAAATCAGCGCGAAAAAGGGACTCTTGCGATAGCAATGACGACAGCAGCGCCACCGCCCAAATGATGCCGGGCGCAAGCAGCCGCAAGGTGTCGGGCGCAGGCCCCAAAGCCAGCGGAAAAATGGCCGCCACCATGACAAAAAACAACAGCGGCGTCAGCCAATCGCCGGGGTTGCGGGCGACTACCAGCAAATCCCGCCGCAATAATGTGATAAAAAAACGATTCATGGCGAAGCCCTATTCCGGCGGCGGCGCGAAGATTGCGCCGACAACAGTCGCCGCTTGAAAATTTTACCGTCCCGCCGCCGCCGCTCTATCATCATCATAACACCGCCAAAGAAATAATGCGCGGTTTGTTTGGCCAATCGGGGCTTTGGTGGGTGGTCATCACCGCCGCCCCTCCGCGATGCAGATGCGCCGTCAACAAACGCCCCAAAGTTTGCCGTCCGTCTGCGTCCAAGGCGGTAAGCGGCTCATCCACCAACCACAACACCGCACGCGTCAACAGCAGGCGCGCCAACGCCGTCCGCCGCCGCTGCCCGGCGGACAACAAGCGGCATGGTGCGGTAATTTTTTCCACGCCCCATTGTGCCGCCGCCGCCTCCGGCGACACCGCCGCGGAAGCCCCCAAAGCGGCGGCGATACGCAAATTTTCCAACGGCGTCAAGTCGCCTTTAACGCCGTCTTTGTGTCCGACAAATGCCACGTCATCGCGATAATCTTCGCTGTCATCAAGCGGCTGCTGCCGCCACAAAACCCGCCCCCGGTCGGGGCGCAACAAGCCGCAAAGAATATTAATAAGCGACGTTTTGCCCGCGCCGTTAGCCCCGACAATTTGTGTCATTTCACCGGCAAAAACGGCAAATGAGACCTCAGACAAGACGGTTTTACCGCCGCGTTCAAGGTGCACAGATTCTGCCGCCAGCAACGGACAAGCAGACGGCGCAGCGGTGCCAGAAGAATCCATATGGGCAATTATAAAATAGTTTGGCGTGTACGCACCAATGAATAAGAGGACGATTCGCAATAACACGGCAAACGGTCAACCACGACGCACGAAAAACAACGCATAAAAAGCAGTGCGCCGATGTTTTTAGCAAGCCCTGCCAAACCGTTATTAGAGACTCCCAAGCGCAAAAAATCCCGCGCTTGTCATCGGCGATAAGACACGGCAAAACAAACAATTTGATAGAATGCTTTGGTGTTTGTCATAATCTCACCATGAAAACAGTTTGGGTTTCCCGTCCGCCGGCACGCGCGGCATGTTTAATCGCCGCCTTGGAAAAACACCATTTGCGCGGGTGGCATTATCCAGCCTTTATCATCGCCGATTTAGAAAAAAACGATGCCTTGGTGCAATTCGCCGAAGCGGTGGAAAATTACCACGCAATTATTTTTATAACCGCCGAAGCGGTGCTGCGGTGCCGTCATTATCTGCCGCCGCAAAAATCATCTGCCATCCAATTTTTCCCCATCGGCGGCGGCACGCGGCGACAAATGGAATTATGCGGCTATGCGGTGGCGGATCTTGCGGACTATGACAATCTGCCCCGCGACGCCACCGGCGACAGCGCCACCCTGCTCACCTTGCCCGCCTTGCAATCCGCCGCCATTGCCGGCAAAAAAATCGCCGTCATCGGCGGCAGCGACCCGCATAATGGACCGTCGCCGCCATTATGCGCGGCATTGCGCGCGCGCGGCGCCGACGTTTCCGCCATCGCTGTTTATCACCGCCGCGCATCACCGCCGCTGCCGACAAACAATGATTTACTCCTGCTTGCCGATAGCGGCGCATTATGCGCTGCGGTTGCTTATAGCAGCGACACCGCCCAGCAGATGCTCGCCATTACCGCCCCCGACAATGACTGGCTGCGCCGCTTGCCGTTATTTGTCATTCATCCCAACATTGCGGCGGCGGCAAAAAAAATGGGCTATCTTCGCCCACAACTCGCCCCACCTGCGGCGGCGGACATGGCGGCGGCGATTGCCCGCAAAATATCCTATTAACCGTACAAATAGGATAAGGGGTTTATAATACTACCGATGACTTCTGACCACAAAAAGCCCACTGCCGCACCCGCCAATCATCCAGCGGGCAAAGCGCCGCCGCCCGCCGCCCAAGCATCCGCTCAAGCAGCCGCCCAATCATCTTCTTCTCCGTCCCCGAAAAAACCCGCCCAAACACGCGGTGTTTTGGTCAGCATCATAATTTTTATTATTCTTTTGGGCGGCGGCTATTATGTATATCAGCAATGGCCATTGCCGTTTTTATCATCCATCTGGCAAGGCGAAAATAAAGCCGAGCAAATGGCCGTGGCGCTTGCCGATGCCAAAGAGCGGCTGGCCGCTTTGGAGCAAACTTCCAACGCGGCGGCGGTTGATTTGGCCGCCGCCCAAAATGCTCTCACCGAATTGCGCCATGAACTGGTGCTGCTCAAACAAAATGAAACACGCTTGCAAAGCCGTCTTGCCAACATTGAGACGGAGCAAAATTCCAACCTGCCGGCGGACGCCCAACTGCAGCTGATTGACATTAAACTGCGGCAAAGCGGCGACACCGAAGCCGCCGCCCAAGCGCTGCTGCCGCTGCAAAATGCGGACGGCATCGACACCTATTGGCTGACCGGCGAAATTGCGCGGTTGCAAAACATTCCAGCCAAAAGCAAAATTATCGCCGTGATTAATACACTCCGTCAAATCACCAGCAAGCAGCCGGTCACCCCAGCCGCCGCCCCAGAAATCAAAGACCACAGCGACAGTGTTTGGGGACAGTTTCAATCTTTGCTAATCTCCCTTTTTAATATAGAGCGAGGGGCTGATGAGGCGACCCGTTCCCTTGCCGCAGCAGCGGCGACCCAAGAAATACTAACGCGCATGGAAGTTTTGTTTACCGCCAACCAAAGCGCCGCTTATCTGGCGGCATTGGCTGACTTGGCGGCGGTGCAGACCGATGCTTTTGGTGCCCCCGTGCGCAATGTGGCGGTTCACATTCAGGCGTTGCAAAAATTTGGCGCGCCGCAATATTATCTCAAGCGATAAAGGCAAGACATGAAAGCGTTTAAGTGGATAAAATGGGTGGTGCTGGCGGCGGCGGTGGTGGCGGCTTTTGGTTGGGCGCAATTATATTTGCAAGACCCGATAGAGATGCGTTATGGCGGCTGGCAGGCGGCGCCGCCGGCATCCGTGGCGCTGGCGGCGGCGGTGGTGCTGCTGCTCTTATTGGCGCTGGCGCTCAAACTGCTGGCGTGGGTGATTTTCTTTCCGCTGCGGGTGGCGGCGTGGCGGCGACAGCGCCTGATAGGGCAGCGGCAAGAATGGCTGATTAGCGGCATGCGCGCCGCCGCCTTGGGCGACCACAAACAGGCGCTCAAACATTTCTTAAAACTCAGCGCCGAAGCAACCGCCAGCAGCAGCGTCTATGCGTGGTTAGCGGCAGAGGCGGCCGACAAACTCGGCGAAACCAAAAAGCGTAATGAATTGCTGCAACAGGCGGCGGCGGGCGAACAGCCGCAATTAGCGGCGGCGGCCAAAGCGCAGCGGGCGCGTGATGAAGGGCGGCTCAGCGAGGCTTTTAATATCCTTGCCGCAGCGGGCGCACCGACTGCATCACCGATTTTGACCAAGATGTATTTGGACATTTCACAAAAATGCGGCAAATGGGTGCCCGCTTTGGAAGCCGCTTATCAGTTGCGCGGCTCCTCCCCTTCCGACAAGTGGAAAAAAGCGGTGAATGATATGGTGCGGCTGGGTTTGGAAAAAATGAATGATGCCGAGGGGCTGAAGAGTTTTTGGAAAAACAGCGTAGACAGCGATGAACAAAAAAATGCGGCATTGCTGGCTGAGTATATCTACGCTCTTCATCGGGTGGGAGACGCCCAAGGCGTGACCGGCGTTTTGGAGCGGGCGCATAAAACCGCCGGCGACCAGCCGGAGATTTTATCGGCGGTGGCCGCTTTGGGCGATAATAAAATGTGTGAGTTGGCATTTACCGCCCATCAAAATCGGGCGCAGGAAAAAGACGGCGTCCCTTATTTAGCGCCGCTGGCGATGTTAGCGGAGCGTTTGGGTTTGTGGGGCAAAGCGCGGCGATATTATCAAATGGCAAATTCCGCCCGCCCCGACCCGCGCTACACCAAAGCCTTGGCGGAGCTGGAAGAAAAGATAGAAGCGGACA
>JBPCWX010000290.1:0-10664 GCA_051009095.1 Gammaproteobacteria bacterium
GTGTCGGCAATAAGATAACCGTAGTCGTGGGCATAATTCAGCACAAAGGTAAAACACACATAGCAAACGGCGGCAAAAGATACCGCCGCCGCCGCCAGCCGCGCGGTCAATAACGGGTCAGCGGTGGGTTTTTTGCGGGGTTTGACGGTTGCTTTCATTGCTGCTTAGGCGGTATATTAGCAAATAATTTATGCCGCCAAACAGCGGGCGGGTTGCGAATCAATGGGGGTTAATCTGCGGGTGGGCGTTTGGGTGGGCGGCGAAGCGATTCATAAATCTTGTATCCAGCCATTTTTTCCACTGCCACACCCAGCCGCCGTCCACACAAAAATTCCCCCAGCCAGCAACTGCCGAGCTATCGGCGGTGTTGAGAATATACAGCAGATTTTTGCGTTGCGACCACGGCGTCAGTTTTTCGCCGGTGACTGCCGCCATAATATTGCGTGCCAAAATCGGCGCCTGACGCACCGCTACTACGCCCGACTTGGGCGCGCCCGATGACGCACAATCGCCGGCGGCAAAAATGTGGGGATGTGATTCGCTTTGCAAGAATTTATTCACCCGCAAAAAACCGTCAGCGTCCACAGCGGCACCGCTTGTTGCCAGCCACGGCGGTGCGCACACCGGAGTGGCATAAATCAAATGCGCCGCCGTTACGCGTCCACCGTCCGCCAAAAGCACCGCGCCATTTTGATAATCCATCGCCGCCGCTTCATACAGGGCAATGCTGCTTTTTTGCAAGGCCCGCCGCAACCGCCGCCGCACGCCGATATTGGTGCGCGGGAAAAATTCTTCGCCGATCAGCGACACCAAAGAATGGCTTCCCAGGCGGCGCGACAGCGCCAATGCCGTTTCGACACCGCCGGCACCGGCGCCGATGACGGCAAAAGATTCGCCCTTGGGGACGGTGTCCAACCATGACAAAAAATCCTCCACCGGCTTGACGGCGGCGGCCGAGGCGGCAAACAAAGGTTTTTGCGCACCGCCGATATTGAGTGACAACACCGCAAAATCCATAGTGCCGCCGTCCGCCAGCGATACGCTTTGCGCCTTGGCGTCAATGCCGATGACGTCGCTTTCTAACCAGCGCACGCCAGCATGCGCGCATAATGCCGCTAAATCAATAAAACATTCATCGCGGCTAAATTGCCCGGCAATGTGTCCGGGCAACATGCCCGAATAGGCGGCAAAGCGGTGTTTAGAGATTAATATCGGCAACACATCGGGCGGCCAGCAGCGCGCCAAACTCAGCAGAGCCAAAGCATGGCTATGGCCGCCGCCGACAAAAAGCAGGTTTTTCATACCTTGCTCTCAGTCGCTTTCGTTCATCACCCCGGCGGGAACATGTCCCGCTTTCGGCAAGTCGGCGACAAAGCGGACTTGGTCATCAAAAAAGATGTCGGGATTGAAGGTGCGTATAAATTCCTCTTTTCTGCTGCCGGATAAAAAAATCGCCTCGTCTACTTCGATGCCCCATTCCATCAAGGTGCGAATGGGACGCTCATGTGTTGGTGCACCGCGTGAGGTGATGAGTGCGGTGCGAATTTTTTGCGGCAGTTTTAATTCCCGCAAGGCGTGTAATTTATCCAAAAAAGGTTTGAGTGGTCCCGGCGACAGCGATTCTTTGACCATCTCTTTTTCTTGTCGAATAAAAGCGTCTAAACCATGCTCTTGATAGACGCGCTCCGATTCGTCGCCAAATAATACGGCGTCACCGTCAAAGGCAATTCTCAGTTCCTTATTGTTATCCGGCGGCGGTTTCAGCGGCGGCGCTTCGGCAGCCATGCGTATGAGTTCATTGGGGCGGGTTTCTTTTTTGAGATGCGCCGCCGGAATACCCGCTGCCAAAGCGGCACGCACATCCTCTCCCATCGAAGATAAAAACAAATTTGCGCCAAAGGCTTGCAAATAGCGAAAAGGACGGCGACCACGGACAAAGCAACCGCGCTGAATATTTAATTTATGCTCGGCAATGGCGCGAAAAACGCGCAATCCCGTGACCGGGTCATTGCGCGATAAAATGATTATTTCAACATGCCGCTGTTTGTCGGTGTTCATCGCCAGTAGCTTTTGCGCCAGCGAAAAGGCGGGACCCGGGGCGGCAACTTGCTCTAACCGTTCCCGCTGAATCTTGACATATGCTTCTTCTCCCGCTTTCTTAAAAATCTCATTTTCTTCTTCAAAATCAAACAAAGCGCGGGAAGACACGGCGATGGTTAAGATCGGCTTTTCCATAGCCGTATTATACGCGCCGCCAGCCCAGCACTGCACCGGCCATTGCCATGAAAATTAATGCCCCACCCAAGGCGGCCGACAGAGGTATTTTCTCGCCGTAGAAAAATGCCGCAAACAGGGCGGCGAATAAAGGCTCACACAAAAAAATCAGGCCGGTGCGCGTGGCTGTGGTACGCCGCTGAAAATGCGTTTGCACCCAAAAGGAAAAAATAGTCGCACCCAAAGCGGTCAATAACAAGGCAAAGATAATGTCGCCGCTCCACGTCGGTGGCAGCAGCGAAGGCTCTGTTATCGCACTGATCCCGGCCGCCGCCGCCGCCACCACAAAGAATTGTAAAAATGCCATGTCACTGCTTGAAGACTCCGCTCCTAATTTTGCCATCATTAAAAGGTGCAGGCTAATAAACAGCGAACATATCAGAGTCAACGCATCGCCCAGGTTTAAACCGTTCACCTCGGGCGCCGCCATTAGCCATAAACCAATCAATGCCAGCACCACCACTGGCCACGCCTGTTTAATGTTTTTGCCCAGCAAAACCACCCACACCACATTGAGCCCGGTGATAAAAGCACTGTTGGCCGAGGAAGTATAGACCAATCCCCACGTTTGAAAGGCAAAGGATAAAAACAGCAGCACCCCTAAGCCGCCGCCAAACAGCAGATGATTGCGCGGCGGCAGACGGCGGGTGAAAAATAACATGAGCGCTGCCGCTAAGCCAAAGCGCAAGGCAAGAAAAGCAAAAACCGGCATAATGGCTACGGCTTCTTTGACGACCGGAAAAGTCCAGCCCCAAAAAAAAGTCGCCGCCAACAGCATTCCATGCGTTAGCCACGGCGAATTTTTGCCGTCAGTTGTCGCCGCCGCGGTGGTGGCGACAGAAGGGCGGTGTGTTTTTTTACATGTATTGCGCATTAATATGGTGTTAAAAATGATAAAATCCGTCTTGTTTTCCGTAGAATTAAACCATTTATGATAACAGTTTTAGGAGTAAGCACATAGAAAAACAAACAAATTTGCGCATTAATCACGACATCACTGCTGAGCAGGTGCGGCTGATCGGTGCGGATGGCCAGCAAATCGGCGTCATCTCTCGGGATGACGCACAAAGCCGAGCCGACGCTCTCGATTTAGATTTGGTTGAAATTTCTGGCGATACAAAACCAGTGGTTTGCAAGCTGCTGGATTACGGTAAATATAAATACCGTGAAAGCAAAAAACGCCAAGAAGCAAGGACGCGGCAAAAACATGTGGAGATTAAGGAAATTAAATTTCGCTTGTCCACCGGAGAAGCCGATTATGCGGTTAAACTTCGCAATGCCGTTCGCTTTTTAGAAGACGGTAATCGGGTTAAGGCGGTAATCGCCTTTCGCGGTCGCGAAGTTTATAAGCAAAGCATGGGGCGCGAACGGCTGGATAAGTTGCGCCAAGACTTGGCCGAAGTGGCCGAAGTGGAACGCCCGCCGATGATGGAAGGACGGCGCATGCAAATGTTTTTTATGCAAAAAAATGACAAAAGGAGACAACATGCCAAAAATGAAAACAAATAAAAGCGTGGCCAAAAGATTTCGCCGCACCGGCAGCGGTAAAATCACGCACGCCCGCGCTTATCGGCGGCATATCCTGACTAAAAAATCCCCCGATCAAAAACGCCGTTTGCGCCGTGATGACGCCGTTGTCCAAGGCGGGGATGTCAAGCGGATTTTGCGGCTGGCGCCGTATTTATAATTTTTTATCTTTCTAACCCAACGGAGTTTTTGTCATGCCCAGAGTCAAACGCGGTGTTGTTGCCCACAAACGCCACAAAAAAGTTATCGCTGCCGCCGCCGGCTATCGGGGGCGCCGCAGCAAAGTGTTTAAGGTCGCCAAGCCGGCGGTGTTGCGCGCTGGTCAATATGCGTATCGCGACCGTCGTCGTAAAAAGCGGGATTTTCGCGCCATCTGGATAGTGCGTGTCAACGCCGCCGCCCGCGCCAACGGATTGACTTATTCTAAATTTATGGGCGGTTTGCGCCGTGCCGGCATTATCATCAATCGTAAAACACTGTCCACATTGGCGTTGTCTAACGAGTCCGCTTTTGGCGAGTTGGCGCAGTTGGCGCGCCAACATGCCTGAATCTCTGGCCGGCGACGCAGAGGAAAATAATCTTTTGCAAGAGGCGGCGGCGCGATTATCCGCCGCCGCCGGCAATCATGCCTTGGACGAAGCTAAAGCCGTTTTTCTGAGCAAAGGCGGCAAACTGCAAGTTTTATTACGCAAGCTGTCTTCATTACCGCAAGAGGAACGCCCGGCCGCCGGGCAGCGGCTGAATGAATTGCGCCGCCGCATCGAAGAATTATATGAAGAAGGACGCGCCCGCTTGCGCCGTGCCGAGGCGCAAAAAATACTGGCACAAAGTGTGGATGCAACATTGCCCGGCCGAGAGCCTCCGCGCGGCGGATTGCATCCTCTGACGTTGGCCAGCGAACGGGCGGAAAAAATTTTTGCGGGCATGGGATTTGAAACGGCCGATGGTCCCGAGATTGAAACAGATTATTACAATTTTACCGCGCTGAATCATCCGCCCGATCATCCGGCGCGCTCAATGCACGATACTTTTTACACCGATGACGGGCGTTTGCTGCGGACGCACACGTCGCCGGTGCAAATTCGCCAGATGCTGAGGCGCGGTGCACCGCTTCGCGCCATTGCTCCGGGGCGGGTGTATCGCTGCGACCATGACGCCACGCATTCGCCGATGTTCCACCAAATAGAAGGGATTTGGCTTGATGACAGCGTTAATTTTGCCGGCTTAAAAGGCGTTTTGGGAGCGTTTTTTCGCGCCTTTTTTGATGATGAAGACATTGCCGTGCGCTTTCGCCCTTCGTTTTTTCCTTTTACCGAGCCATCCGCAGAGTGCGATATTCGGCGGGGTGATGAATGGTTGGAAGTGGCGGGGTGCGGCATGATTCACCCCAATGTGCTGCGTCATGGAAAAGTGGACGGGAAAAAATATCGCGGCTTTGCTTTTGGCGTGGGCGTCGAGCGGTTGGCGATGCTGTTGTACGGGGTGTCCGATATTCGCCGATTTTATGAAAATGATGCGCGTCTGCTAAGGCAGTTTGCCGGCGAATGAAAATATCCCGACGCTGGCTACGGCATTTTATTGATTCGTCGGTGCAGTTGCCGACGGATGACACGTTGGCGGCGCGGCTGACTAACCGCGGCTTTGAAATTGAAACCGTCACCCCGGCCGGCGATGCGGCGGGCATTGTACTGGGTAAAATTTTATCGGTTAGCGCCCACCCGCAGGCGAGTCGGCTGAATCTTTGCGGCGTTGATATTGGCGGCGCAACCTTGGATATTGTTTGCGGCGCGCCTAATGTGGCGGTGGGCGCTTTGGTTGCGGTTGCTCCGCCGGGGGCGCGGGTGGGCGGGGCGGTGATGCAAAAGCGCGATATTCGCGGTGTGGAGTCGGCGGGCATGATTTGTTCCGCCAAAGAATTGGGCGCGGGCGGAGACGGTGACGGCATTATGATTTTTGACCGTGCGGAAGGCGGTGCGGTGTTGGATGGTGGCGGTGAATCGGCGCCGCTTGCCGTTGGAGATGGGCTGGATGATTACTTATTTTTATCGGATGTGATTTTTGCTGCGGGGCTGACGCCCAATCGCGGCGATTGTTTTTGCCATTTGGGTATGGCGCGCGAGGTTGCCGCCATTGCCGGAGGTAATTTAGCGGCGTTATATGCCAGCGCACCTTCTTTTGCCGAGACGCCGCAGCTTGCCGATGTTTTTCCGGTGCGCATTGATGACAAGGCCAAGGACGCTTGTCCTTATTATGGCTGCGTGGTGATTCGCGGGGTTGATTGTTCGCGGCCAACGCCGTGGTGGATGCGGACTCTGTTGGAACGCTGCGGTGCGCGCAGCATTAACGCGGCGGTGGATGTTACCAATTATGTCATGCTGGCATTGGGGCAGCCCTTGCACGCCTTTGACTTGGACAAGCTCAGCAAAGGAATTTGTGTGCGCTTTGCCGCAGCGGGCGAAAAAGTCGCGCTGTTGGACGGCAGCGAGGCAGTGGGGCGTTCCGATACATTGCTCATTGCCGATGCACAGGGCGGTGTGGCTTTGGGCGGTGTCATGGGCGGTTTGGATTCCATGGTGTGCGAAGACACCAAAAATATATTGTTAGAAGGCGCGTTTTTTTCGCCGGCGGCGGTGCGCGGGCGCACGCAGCAATTTAACTTAACTTCCGAGGCAGCTTTTCGTTTTGAGCGGGGTGTAGACAGCCGCTTGCCGCCGCGGGCCTTGGCTTTGGGAGCCCGTCTTATCGCCGGCATTGGCGGCGGTCAGTTTGGCCCCCTGCAAACGGCGGGAACACCGCCGCCAAGCATTGCTCCTATTCATGTTGGCGGCAAAAATATTCGCGCCCTCATTGGCGCCAAAATTGCCACGGCGACAGCAAAAAAATATTTGTCGGATTTGCAAATACCGACTGTTGTCGCCGGTGATGAATTAACTGTATCGCCACCGTCTTGGCGCTTTGATTTGGAGCAGCCGGCGGATGTGGCGGAAGAAGTGGTGCGCTCATGGGGTTATGACAAACTTCCCGAAATAATGCCGCACGGTCAGCAGCTGCCCCCTATATTACCCCCGCAGCCGTTTGCGCCGTCCCGGGTGCGCCGCCGTTTTGCCGAACTGGGTTTTTTGGAGGCGATAACATATGCTTTTGTGCCGCCCAAATGGGAACAGATGTTATCCACAGACGAGACAAAATTAACGCGGATCACCAATCCCATCAGTGAAGATATGTCGGTGATGCGCACCACTTTATTGGGTGGGTTGCTGGATCGGGCGCTGTTTAATTTACACCATCGTCAAGAGAATATTAAATTGTTTGAGATTGGCCGCTGTTTTGGCGGTGAGGGCGAAGATTGGCGCGATGAACAGCCATTGCTGCTGGCGGGGGTGGCGATTGGTGCAACTCAGGCGGCACATTGGGCGCGGCAGGTTCGTCAGATTGATTTTTTTGATGTCAAGGGCTGGCTGGAATCTTTTTTGGGTGCGGACGCGCTTTTTATGGTTGATGAGGTGCCGCCGTTTTTGCATCCCGGGCAGTCGGTGCGCATAGTTGCCGCCAAAGACGGGGCGGTTTTGGGCGCGGCCGGAGTGTTGCACCCGCAGACCGCGGCGGCGTGGGGTTTTCGTCGAATACCGCTGGTGTTTGAGTTAAAATTACAGAGTTTAATGGAATTGCGCCGCTTACCGCAGGCGGCGGTGCCGTCCCATTTTCCTTTGGTGGAGCGCGATTTATCGGTGATGGCAAAGGGGCAAACGGCGGAAGCGGTGTTATCATGCGCCCGCAATGCCGCCCAAGAGCATCCTTTTGTCGGCGTTTTTTTGTTTGACCGTTATGAAGGTGATAGTATAATGGGCAAGGAAGTATGTTATGGAGTGCGATTACAAATGCAAGGAACAACGGAGAATTTGACGGAAGACGATATTAACTGCGCGACATCGCGAGTGCTGTCGGCATTGCATGCGGCAGGATTTTCTTTGCGTGCGGGCGAGGGTGCGGCATGACTAAGCGGCGCAATCTGACACGTCACGATATAGCTCAGGAGCTGCAAAAAGAAACCGGCTCGCTGTTGGAGGCTTATCAGTTTGTCGGGACATTTTTTGACACGCTGAGTGAAGGGATTATCAACAGCGAAAAAGTCAAGATTCATAAATTTGGCGTTTTTCGCTGCATTAGCAAAAAAGAGCGCATTGGGCGCAACCCGCGCACTGGCGAAACAGCGGAAATTACGCCGCGGCGGGTGGTTAGTTTTATCGCAAGCAAAAATTTTAAGACTTTTCTGACGGATTTGCATGACGCTAAAAGAGAATCAGAGTAGCGATTTTTCGGTGGTGCCGGAGCGAAGCTATTTTCCCATTGGCGAAGCGGCGCAGCTGGCTGGGCGGTCGCCGCATATCCTGCGCTATTGGGAGCGTGAAGTGCCGGCTTTGGCCAAAGTCAAAAGACGCAATGGCCGCCGCTATTACACGCGAGATGAAGTGCTGCTATTGCAGCGCATCGGCGGGATGCTTGCTGAAGGGGCGACGCTGGAAGGGGTTTGTCGGCGTTTGCGCGAGAGCGGAAAAAAACCACCCCCTTTGCCATGGTTGCGTGAGGAATTGCAAAAAGTATTATCCATTTTATAAGTCGGGGCGTGGCGCAGCCTGGTAGCGCACCTGCATGGGGTGCAGGGGGTCGAAGGTTCAAATCCTTTCGCCCCGACCAATCATTTGTCAATGCGGCGGATATTGCCGAGTGATTGAAAAGCGATAAATAAAGGCTTAGGCTTTTTGTCGTGTGTTATAATTTTGTCCGCAACAACGGAGAACGTCAATGTCTACGCAAAATAAAACACTGATGATTGAGCATTCGCCACGTAGCGGGCGGGTACTAAACGCAAAAAATTACCCGCGCCATGATGATATGGCAAACGATATTTTATCCCGATGAAAATATTAATCACCAATGATGACGGTATGGATGCCGAGGGGATTCGCTTGCTGACCGAGGCGATGACTGGTCTGGGCGAGGTGATGGTGGCGGCGCCGGCCAAAAACCACAGCGGCGCTTCTTCCGCTCTCACCCTAACCGGTGAAATTGCCGTGCACCACGAAGGAGCGGAAAAATGGCGTATCTATGGCACGCCAAGCGATTGTGTACATCTGGCGTTGACGGGAGATTTCTTGCCCGCCAAACCGGATTTAATTGTCTCCGGCATCAATAGTGGCGCCAATATGGGTGATGACACCATATATTCGGGAACTGTGGCGGCAGTGATTGAAGGGCATTTATTTGGCGTGCCGGGCATGGCTTTTTCCATGGCGGGCAAATCCGAGTGCAATTATGCGGCGGGCGCTCAAGCCGCCCGAGTGCTGGTGTCGCAGTTTTTGCAAAAGAAGTTTTTGGGGTTGCCCTTGCTCAATGTGAATATTCCAGATCTGTCGACTTGGCGGGGTTTTGCGGCGACGCGGCTGGGACGACGCCATGCGGCAGAGCCAGCCCTGCGTTGCGGCACGGCAGAAAATGGCACCATATCTTTTGTCATCGGTGAGGCTGGAGAAGCGCGCGATCATGGCGAAGGAACAGATTTTTATGCAGTGGAGCATGGCTTGGTGTCGGTGACTCCGCTGATGGTGGATTTGACCGATGCCTCTCAGATTAGCAGGACGCACGAATGGCTACCATCCTAAAACCGCCGGTGGCAGGGGTGATAAACACTTTAACCGGGCGTGTCTCCGAGCGGCACGTTCTGGCAGTTTTTCGGCGGGTGGAACGTAGCGCTTTTATCGATTCGTCCCTGTGGCCGCGGGCTGCCGCTGACAGCCCCCTGCCGATAGGTTTTGCCCAGACGACATCGCAGCCTTTGGTGATTGCGCGAATGCTGGCCATGCTGCTAAACGGCAGGCGAAAGTTGGAGCGGGTGTTGGAGATAGGGGCGGGATGCGGTTATCAGACGGCGCTGCTGTCCTATCTCTGTGAGCGGGTGATTGGCGTTGAGCGCATCGGTGATTTGGCGCGCACCGCCGCCCGCCGTTTGCGCACCATGGGATATAAAAACACGTGCGTTGTGCATGCTGATGGTTTTGACGGCTATGCGGCGGAAGCGCCTTTTGACGGCATTATTGTATGCGCCGCTTATCCTGAGGTGCCCGAATTATTATTGCAGCAATTATCGCCAGAGGGATTATTGGTGATGCCCTTGGAAAGCGCGGGCGGTACGTGTCTAACCGCGGTGAATGCGGAGGGGCAGATTGTTGCACGCCGCGATAAAGTTATTTTTGTCCCCATGCTTGGAGGGAAACATTGAAAAAAGCCACCTTAATTTTTCTGCTGATTGCGCCTTTGCTGTCATCTTGCGCACCGTCTCGGGTGCCCGCCCCGGTGTTTGCTATTGAAGAAGAAAAACCTCCCCCTGTTATCATTGTGGAAAAGCCCGAGTTAAAAGTGGTTATCCCCGATGAGCATTTGATTCAAGAAGGCGAAACGCTGGTGCAGATTGCATTCGATTATGGCTTGGATTATAATGAATTGGCACTGTGGAACGGTATTTCTAATCCCAATGAAATATACGCTGGCACTGCGTTGAATTTATCATCGCCGGCTAATGCGCCCAAAACCGCTGTTGTTAAACCCGCCATAACCAGCGCTGTTGCTCCCGCGCTTGAGCCTACTTTATCACCTGCGGTGCCGCCTGCGTCATCATCCACTCCGCCGCCAACATCATCGCGCACTGTATCCCCGGCGCCATCATCCGCCCCTTCGCCGACACCTTCCCGTGCCGCATCATCTGCATCATCGTCGACCGCTCCGTCCACTTCGCCGTCTGCGACACCCTCCACACCCCCTACGCAAAGCGTAGTGGTCGGTGGGGCGGCAACACCGGCGGGGACGGC
>JBPCWX010000291.1:0-2151 GCA_051009095.1 Gammaproteobacteria bacterium
CATCGGCCAGCTCAGGGTCGGTCATAATGGTGGCGGGGTTGGAATTAACCAAAATCACCCGAAACCCCTCTTCTTTGAGGGCTTTGCACGCCTGCGCACCAGAATAATCAAACTCACAGGCTTGGCCGATAATAATCGGCCCCGCGCCAATAATCAAAATGCTGGATATGTCAGTGCGGCAGGGCATTAAAATAACCCTAGTAAAAATGCCAATAATTTATCAAGTGATGTTTGGAAAGTGGCACTCGTAATTTCTCTTTTAAGCCATTCAAACCATTCTTTGATAGTTTGCTTGTCTTTTTCTCTAAGTTGGGGTGCTTCAAGTAAAGCTTTGGCTGCTTTCAAATGGGCGGCGGCTTGCTGGTATTTTGGTTCATTCTTTTCTTCCGCTTCCTCTATGAGTTCGTCCAATTTCTCTATGGATTCTTTATGAGGCTCACTATTGTGGTCAAGTTTCACAATGCGGTCAGCTGCGGGTACTGTTCCCTCCTCTACCAAACCCAACTGCTCTGCTAAAGGTTTTTTAGATAGAATATTGCCATCATAGATTTTTTCTAACTTTCTTTCGGTATTCATAATGCCTTGTCTGGTAAGCTTGTATCTTGGTGGGCAGTATACACCCAGATGCGTTGCCTCTCTCAATTCTTCGTCATTAATAATTTCTGTGCCTCCTGTGTGTACGCTATTATGGCTAATTAGCACCTGAGGGAAGTCGTCGGTGATTCTTTTCCAAATATCCTCTCTGGATTTGAATCCTTCATCTTTGAAAGCTTGGATTATTTCTTCTGGCGTGAAAATATAATAAAAACCTTCTGGTTTGTGAGAGACATAACGATACGCAACCGAAAGAAAGTGTTCCGTTATAATTTTACTCAATTTATTATAATTATCTATCATATCCCCCCCTCAATCTTCGTTCACAATTATTGCGTTGACAAAGCGGGTGAACATATAGTGGCTGTCTTGTGGGCCGGGGGCGGCTTCGGGGTGGTATTGCACCGAGAAGACGGGTTGGCCTTTCAGCGCGATGCCGCAATTTGTGCCATCAAACAGGCTGATATGGGTTTCCACGACATTATCGGGCAGGCTGTCGCGGTCAACTGTAAAGCCATGATTCATTGAGGTAATTTCTACCTTTTTGGTGATTAAATCTTGCACAGGGTGGTTTGCGCCATGATGGCCTTGCGCCATTTTGATGGTTTTTGCCCCCAACGCCAGTGCCAGCATTTGATGGCCAAGACAAATGCCGAAAATCGGCTTGCCACTGGCCACCAATTTGGCGATTTCTGCAACCGCATAATCGCCTGTGGCGGCCGGGTCGCCCGGCCCATTGGATAGAAAAATGCCGTCTGGTTTGTGCGCCAAAACCGCTTCGGCGGTGCTGTGGGCGGGCAACACGCTCACCTTGCAGCCCACTGCCGCCAAACAGCGCAAAATGTTGTTTTTTATGCCATAATCAAGCGCGACAATGTGATGTTCGGGGGTGGGCGCAGAAAAATCCCCAGAAAAACCAGTGCCCCATTGCCAACGGCCTTGTTGCCAGTCATAATTTTTGCGGCTGGTAACAGAGGCCGCCAAATCCGCGCCCGCAATACCCTTAAAATCGGCCAGTTTTTTTTGCATTGCGGCTTCGTCAAATTGGCCATTTTGCTGGTGCGCCAACACTGCGTTAAACATGCCATTATCGCGGATATAGGCGGTGATGGCGCGGGTATCCACACCGCTTATACCAATCAGGCCGCGCTTATTAAGCCAGTCTTGCAAATGGTGCTGGGCGCGATAATTAGATGGCGCGGTGATTGGCTCGCGGATAATCAGCCCACATGCAGCCCCGCCTGCGGCCTCAGGTTGCGCGCTATTTGAGGTTTCCACATCTTCCTCATTAGTGCCGATATTGCCAATATGCGGAAAGGTGAAAGTGACGATTTGCCGCGTATAAGATGGGTCGGTCAAAATTTCTTGATAGCCGGTCATGGCGGTGTTGAAGCATACTTCGCCAATGGTTGTGCCTTGTGCGCCCACGCCATAGCCATAGAGTTTCAGGCCGTTTTCGGCCAATAAAAGCGCGGTTGGTGAGGGCGTTTGCCAGTTGCTCATGCTATTATTTCGCTTTCTGATGCGTAAAAAAATATCCCCTGCC
The DNA here is from genome assembly GCA_051009095.1 of Gammaproteobacteria bacterium. Taxonomy (GTDB): domain Bacteria; phylum Pseudomonadota; class Gammaproteobacteria; order Tethybacterales; family Persebacteraceae; genus Doriopsillibacter. Next base: position 2,141 of record JBPCWX010000291.1, read on the forward strand.
GCTTTGCGCTG
>JBPCWX010000292.1:0-3840 GCA_051009095.1 Gammaproteobacteria bacterium
TCGGTGTTTGATGATTTTGGGCGTCCCAGTCCCATGCCTTTTTGCCGCCGCCCACAAACACCACCCGTAACTTGTGCACCGATGACGCATTTCTTGCCGCCACAATATCCAACCATTCCATATTCCAGGGCGCAATGTCCGACACCATAAACACGCCATTTTTTTCTTCTGTATTTAATTGTCGCCAAAATACGCGCAACTGAGTGCTAAAATCGTCTTTTTCTTCATCGGTGCAATTCTTAAACAGCCAATCATGGTGATTACACAAAGCCCTCAGCGCGCTGGTCATTGAATCGCGCCCGGCCGCAGTTGTGCCAAAAATAACATTGGTTCGCCAACTCTCTTCGCCGCCCAATAATTGCACCTCTTGCCGTGTGGTCAATGCGCTGCACGTGCCGTTTGGCAATTTGCGCCGCAGTAAATCGGTGGACACTTCCTCCGCCCAATCCTGTTCGGTGAGACGCGCTAATTTTTCTTCCACACCCATGGCGCCGCCCAATAATGACAACATTTCCACCGAACGCAACCGCCATGTTTTGTCATCATTTTGGCGCAAAATATTCATCGCCGATAATTCTTCCAATACTCGATTAAAGCCGTCTGCATCAATGTCTTTCATGGCCGGCGGGTGCCAGTCACAACATTCATCATATAATTTTTGCGCGGTTAAATTGCCGCCGTTGTCGGCGCTGTTTGCCGCCGTATATGCCGCCAGCGCATGGCGGCTATCTCCTTGTAAAGTGTCGTGAAGGGCGGTACGCAAGAGTTCCAGCAATTTTATGTCGGCAAAAGCATATTCCATATCTTGCGCCGTAATCACGCGGGGTATGGCGGTTTTGCTGCGTATTTGCGCCAGCCAGTGATGACAAAAAATTTGCATTAATGCCGGGTTGCCGTTGAGCCGATGGGCGATTGACAATAACATGTCGGCATCTGCAAAAACAAACCCCGCCGCGGCGAATGATTCATCAAGCACCCGCGTCATATCGCCAAGATCCCGGTCCGGCGGAGGCGCAACTTGTTGCGGCGCGCCCAAAGCGGATAACGCTTCATTTTTTTGCGCTAAATGATTGAGCGCAAATGAGCCGGCAAAAATGGCTTTGAATCGCCCGGGGAAATCGGCTGCCAGCGTATTAAATGCTTCCATTTGCACGCCGCCTTGTGCCGCATCGGCTCGCACAAAATCATCGGCATCATCAAACAGCAGCAGCAAACGCTGGCTGTTTTTTGCCTCAAACCAATCACTCAGCCATCTTTTGCCATTGCCGGCTCCCACTGCTTGACCAATGCGCTCGCGAATAATATCCCACACCGCCACCGGTGATTGTTCCAATTCTTTGGTCCGCCCTTTAAGTTCCAGCACAAAAGCGCGGATGTCATTGACGGTCGCCAGCCGCTGAGCTTGCTGCAAAAATGTTGTCTTGCCCAAACCGCGCCCGCCATATACAAGCTGCGTGCCGCTATCGGTTAATGTTGTCGCCGCGTGCAATTCTCTGGTCAAGCCGCAAAATATTTCGCCGGGCAAAACCGCCCGTCCATTGATAAATGGATTCATCCCAGCCCAAGGCAATGACACGGCAAAAAATGCCTGAGCGATATTTTCATTCTCCGCTTGCGTGCATAAATAAAATAAGGTCGCCCAATCCACCAGCGCCGCATGTCGATTATTCCGCTCATTCATGCGCATAAACTCCACCCGCGTTTGTTTGCTGAGGGCGCTGTTGCAAAACACCAAAACCGCCTCTTGATGGGGCGCATCCTCCGTCAAGGCGGCAAGCTGCGCCGCCTTTGTTTTAGTCGGTGACGCCAGCACAATGCGCCACCGTCCCGCCGCTTGTGAGCCAAAATGCCCCAGCGTGCAATTTTTATCTTCCAAACCCGACAACGGTCGATAAGTAATTTGCGCCATGCCGCGCCCGCGCTCAATGCAAATGTCCTCCAAATCGCAGATCTCTTCCAAGCAGCCATACAAAGCGTTGGTCACCTTGACGGCTTCTGACGAAAAAATATCCCGCCAATAATTTATCCACTTCACCCGCTGGTGGCGCGTCGCTTCGCTCAGGGCGCTAAATCCAAAGCCTTCTAACTCTTTTCCGCTTTTAATGGTGATTGCCGCTTCCGCCGGCGCCGCCGCCAAACTTGCGCCACCCGCCGCATAATCGCCGTTCATAAAATTTTCCAAATGACGCATCGGCAGCGGCGACAAAGGAAAAGCCCAACCGTTCTGCAAGGCTTCGAGCCCCCGTTCAGCCAAAGCAAAATCGCCTTGGGTCAACCAGTTTTCTATTGACTCCGCATATTTGGAGCCGCGAAATTTTTCCCATGATTGCCTCAGCGAGTTTTTTGTTTTCTCATCCAGCCGCCATAATTTCTGCTGCACCCGCGCCAAGATCCGCCGCCGACCGGCAATATCAAAATCCGCCTCGTCCTGAGCGGCGGCAAGGTTAATTTCTTCCTTGAGTTTGTCTTTGTCAGACGCCGCAAGATCGGCACGCGCCAGCAGCCACAAAAGTTTGCCTTGCCATTCCAGCAATTCTTTGCGGCATTCCTCGGCGCGCTCCTGCAAAGCCTGCTGCATTTTTTTCGTATTGGGTGTTTTATCCGATGAAAAATCCGCCTCCGATAATAATAAGGCGGCGGCGGCACAATCTTTTTCTTGCAACCGCTGCGCAAAATTATCCGCCCAGGTCGCCGGTTCTGCGGCAAGCTGCTTCTCTGCCTGCGCAACAAAAACAAAGAAATCTTCGCGGCTGTCACTGGGCCCAGGCAAAGCGGTAAAATACCCTAAACGCGCACGCGCCAAGGCCGCATCTTTGGCGACTACCTGATCTTCACCCAATGATAAAACCTCTTGCCGCTTGTTTAGCAGCAGTTTGGCAGTCGCCGCAAAACTCAGGCGTGCCGCCTGCATCGGTAGCGGCTCATCATCTCCAAATGCCAACATCTGCTCACGAGCCGCCGATAAAGATTCCACTAACTGACGGCGTTTTTGCCGCCATTCCCGTTCTTGCAAATGGCCGTCATCAACCACACTCGCCAGCGCATTTTCTATTAATCCTATGGCGTGGGCGACTTCGGTGCGTAAGGCCAAGCGCACCGCTCCGACAATCTTGCTGCTGGTGTAACTGTGGATGTGCTGATTGGTCGCATCGGTAAAATCATCCACCGCCGCTTCATTGTTTTTATAGGTGGCAATATATTTTTGGGCAAGTGCCACGCCTTGTTTGACGGTTGACGGCTTGCTCAGTAGCGCCACAATCTTGCCCAAATCGCCATGAATGGAATCCACATTCATCCAATGCTGCCAAACATGGGTCGCCAGCGCAAATTTGAATTTCTTTTGCTGGCGTGTTTTGTGCCACTCCTGCAATTCCGCCAATCCCGACTCGGCTGCCGCTGCATCTATTCCCAATTCGGACAAGGACATCGGCATCTCACCCAAATCATAAATGGCGGCGCGCAAAGGCTCCAAATTTTCTTTTTGCTCTTCCAGCAACAGCGGCGAATCGGCATCAAATAATTTACGCACCTGATAGTTAAGCACCAACACGGCCGGCACCAAAGCCGCGGCAAAAGACAAAAGTCGCGCCGCCGGTGCGGCATACACATGATTTTTCATCGCCGCCGCCAAGTCCTCCATGGCTTGCTCTCCCGCCTGCATGTCGCCGTTGTCAAAACGATTCCCCCCCGCGCAAAATGATAACGGCGCCGCCAGCAAAAAGATGGCTTCGGGTGGAAAAGTAAAAGATGCTTGGGGAAATAAAACTTGCGCATCTGCGGACACCCGCTGCGCCACGGCAAACTCTTTCGCCCTCAGCAATTTGGCCAGCAAAGATTCGA
>JBPCWX010000293.1:0-3358 GCA_051009095.1 Gammaproteobacteria bacterium
CCTTAGAGCACACGCCCAGATTACATTTGGTAAAAGCAAAAAAAGGTGCAGTGATATTTCCCAAAAGTGGAGCGGCCATAGCGACAAACAATCGTGGTATTCTTGGAGTGGACGGCTATGTTGTATCTCATTTAATGGTTTTAGAAGCTAAAAAAGATATTGTAATTCCCGAATGGTTATATTGGTCTTTGTGTCAAATAGACATGATGGAATACAATGGGAATATAAGTTATCCTGCCTTGCAAAAAGCAGTCGTGGAAAAAATTAAAATTCCTCTTCCACCACCGAAAGAGCAAAAACAAATCGTATCATTGTTGGAGCAACAAATGTTAGCGGTGGAAAAATCCCGCATTGCCGCTGAAGAGGAATTGCAAGCGATTCGCGCTTTGCCTGCGGCATTGTTGCGAAAAGTGCTTATATCATAAAAGCGGTAACGTTTTTTATTTCATAGCAAATCATATTGACATCTCTATGACTTTGCTATAATTATTTATATAATAAAAATGGTCCGGCACAAGAAAGAAAACAGTCGCCGAAATTTTATATCTGGCAGGGGATTAAAAATGAGTGAACATGATTCAAGAGCAATTGCCAACGTCTTTGTACAAAGAGCAAAAGATGCGGGGCGGCTTTTGACCATTATGCCATTGGTGAAATTTGTTTATTTTGCCCACGGCTGGACGCTTGGTCATACTGGCGAGGCGCTTATCAAACACGACGTAGAAGCGTGGGTGTATGGCCCTGTTGTTCGCGAAGTTTATGAGGCTTTTCGCTCACAGGGGGTTATCATTTCAGATTTTGCGCTTGATGACAGCGGAAAAGAATATAAAACAGAATTACACGATATCCCAAAACAAATCGTCGATTCCGTTTATAAAGAATATTCTGTTCTGCCGACTTGGAGGTTATCCAACATTACACACCGATCGGACTCGCCATGGAGCAAGTATCGGGGAATGTGCTATTCGAAAATTCCCAACGATGAGATTAAAGACTATTACAAAAAACTTGTCGACAAAATGAAAGAAAGTGATGGATGAAAAAATTACAACCCCTGCTTTGGATGAGAGCGAGCAGAATAAGACGGCAGTCAAAAACATAAAAGATTTGCATTATGACTTGCTTTTATCTGAGTTAACTGAGCAAACCTACCTTAACATCAATAAGGAAAAACTCAAACGGCTTCGGCAAAAAAGGTTCTTTAGCCCTGTTGTCGCGATATTTGCAATGACCACTCCGTTAATTCTTTTGGGTTTGTTGGCATGGCAGATTTATATTCCCAACTCCACTTTTATGGGCATGATGCCAATACCTCAGGCCCTTTTGATTTCTGGTTGCGTTTTGAGTTTTATTGTGATTTACACCATCCTAATCAAAGGCATGTTTTCCCACGCCAAAGAGGATGAGGCATCTCCCATTAAAGAAGTAACCAACATTTTGCGCGAACATCATCCTGGCGGCGAATAATATGCCCAAGCCTACAAAAGGCAAAGAACCGCCATCCGTTGATGCCATTATCAAATCCATCTGCGACATTATGCGCCGTGGCAATATGGCCGGTGCGTTGCAATATGTGCCAGAATTAAGCTGGCTGTTGTTTCTGCGAGTTTTGGATGACAATGAGGAAAAAGAAAAAGCCAATTCTGAAGCCGTGGGTGTATTGTTTTCGCCTGCTTTGGAATCGCCATATCGCTGGCGCGACTGGGCAACAAAAGACGGCGAACACCGACGTCATCTCAGCGAAAGCGCCGGTAATGCCTTGTTAGATTTTGTCAATAACGAATTATTGCCGTATCTGAAAGGACTGCGCAACAAAAATGGAGCCACCAAAAAACAAAAAGTCATTTCGCAAATTTTCCGCGGCATAGAAAAAACGCGGTTTAATTCCCAGCGCGATATGTTGGATGTGCTTGACCGTGTCGATTCTCTGCGTCAAGAAAATGTGGATGACACACATATATTCACTCTGTCGCAAGTGTATGAAAAACTGCTCTTAAAAATGGGCGAAAAAAACAATGATGGCGGACAGTTTTTTACGCCCCGCGAAGTTATTCGCGCCATGGTGCAAGCAATAAACCCCCAAATCGGTGAGACGGTGTATGACCCCTGTTGCGGCACTGGCGGATTTTTGGTGCAAACACACGAATACCTGCGCGACAAAAAACAAAAACTAACAGCCAAAAATGTAGCCATTTTGCGCAATAGTACTTTTTATGGACGCGAAAAAGAAACTTTGGCTTATCCCATTGCCATCGCCAATTTGGTGCTGCACGGCATCCACGCACCGCGCATTTGGCACGGCAATACGCTGAGTCGCTATGAGTCTGACGGCATATTGTTTGAAACAGACGATGCCGCGAAACTGCATGATGTGATATTGACTAACCCGCCTTTTGGCGGCAAAGAATCACGCCATGCACAAAACCGCTTCGATTATCCAACTTCATCCACGCAAGTTTTGTTTATGCAAGAAATAATCGGTGCATTAAAAAATGGCGGGCGATGTGCAGTGGTAGTGGATGAAGGTTTTTTATTTCGCTCCAACGAAGACGCTTTTGTCAAAACAAAACGCCGCTTGTTAGAACAATGTAATTTGTGGTGTGTAGTGAGTTTGCCGCCCGGCGTTTTTGCCCAAGCGGGGGCAGGAGTAAAAACCAATATTTTATTTTTTACCAAAGGCGATGCGACCAAAAAAATTTGGTATTATGATTTATCGGACATCAAAACGGGCAAGAAAAATCCATTGACTCTTGCACATTTTGCGGATTTTTTCAGGCTGCTACCTAAGCGTACCACAAGCGATAAAAGTTGGACGGTAACGATAAAATCATTGGTGGCAAACAATTATGACTTGAAAGCGGTTAATCCTAATAAAAAATCGACGGTAGATACTCGCACGCCCAAAGAATTGTTGACCGTCATTAACGCTAAAAGCCAAGAAATTACCAAAGCACTGGATAGTTTGCGGATAATATAATTAGCGGAGGAGGGACGCGAACCCCCGACACGCGTTTTACTTATTCTTTCACTGCTTCAACATTGTCAACCTTTGCTACCACCTCACCCACCGCATGCGCGTGCCCGGCGATATGCGTAATAAGCAAGCCGCGCAATTCCCGCATATCCGCACGCAATTCACTCACATCTGATTTATTCACACTGATAGTCATAATCGCCGCTGTAGCAATCGCAACAATGACTGCCACCGTTGCCGTCATAATGGCAACAATGATTTGCATAGTGTCCTTATTCATCATGCCAACATTATACAGTAAAACCCAAACATAAACGCCGCATCCCAGCGATTAGCGGAGGAGGGACTCGAACCCCCGACACGCGGATTATGATTCCGCTGCTC
>JBPCWX010000294.1:0-7041 GCA_051009095.1 Gammaproteobacteria bacterium
GGCATCTGGTCATAGACTTTGCGCAATGCGGGTGCCATTTTATTGGTGAGTGTGCCAGCCACAATCATCACATCCGATTGGCGCGGCGAGGCACGGGGCGCAAAACCAAAACGCTCGCCATCTAAACGCGGCATAGAAGTATGCATCATCTCAACCGCGCAACAAGCCAGCCCAAATAACATCCAATGCAACGAGCCAGCCCGCGCCCAGTTAATCAAATCTTCAGAGGCCGCCAGCACAAAACCCTTATTGGCAAATTCATCAGAAAATTGCGCATAATAAGGGTCATCCATCGGCGGCGGCAAATCGGGGGAGACATTGTTAGGCGGGGGTTTAGGTGCTGACATGATAATTTCCTAATTCCAATCTAGCGCGCCTTTGCGCCACTCATAAGCAAAGCCAACTGTCAGCACCAGCAGAAAAAACATCACCGACCAAAAGCCAAACAAGCCAACCGCATCAAAAGCCACCGCCCATGGAAACAAAAACGCCACTTCAAGGTCAAAAATTATAAATAAAATAGCCACCAGATAAAATTTTACATCAAATTTCATCCGCGCATCATCAAAAGCCTCAAAGCCACATTCATAAGGCGCGTTTTTTTCGGGGTCGGGATTAGATGGCGCAATCAAAAACGGCACAACCATCAAAGCCAGAGTGATAATTGCACAAAGTGCCATAAAAATAAGTATTGGGTAGTAACTAATCAAAAGATCTTGCATCAGCTCTATTCTTTCAACCCACCTCGCCTAAAATTATCAAATTATAGATACGAGAATTGCCCATAGAAATTGGGGCGAGTATAGAACGACCATTGCGCAATGCAAGAGTCAAACCACCCTAAAGCGCAATTCTTTCTAAGCTTAAAAGCGCAATAAAAGCGACAAACCACCCATATTTGTCGTTATTTTATCATCATCGGCACTGCTGCCAATCTGTCCAATCAGATAAGAGCCACGCCCAAGCTGAATATCAAAGCCAAGCTGGGCGGACACACCAGACGCGCTTTCAATTTCATCTTCATAGCTAACAGCCCGCCTATCGGGGGCAATATCGCTATCCAAAAAGCGATAATCATGGGTGCCGCCATCACGCACCAAACGCGCATGGCCGCCTAACTCAAAAAACCATGCACGGCGCAAGGGGCGGCGGCGGCTGCCCGCAAAGCGGATATGCGATAGCCGAAACGCCATATTGCCAAAAGCTTGGCGTAAATCATGGCCGTCAAAATGGTATAAATCGCCTTCATTATACGCATCACTAGTCTGCGAAGACACCGCCAGAGCGATACGCGTATCCAAAAACCATTTTTTACCCAAGCGATTGGTTTGGTGTAGCCCCAACCCTGCATCAATATGGAGAGCATCAAAAACGCCACTTATCATCCGCACACCTTGCGCTTCTTCATTAGTTAGCACTTCGCGTTGCGTTTCATTGCTGCTTAAACCAGCAAGCAGATAGGTACTCACGCGCAAAGCCGACTGATTGCCTATCATTGTGCCAATGCCCAAACCGCTATAAGCACTATCCAATTTCTGCTTGCTTGGCAAAATTTCTGCCGCGCTGGTTTCATGCGCCAAAAGCAACTCTGTGCGATTGCTTTTGCTATTGGAAAGCCGAATCCGTTGCATCAACCCAGAGACAGATTCTTCAAGAACATAATTATCAGTTACTGTTTTTTCGGTTTCGCTATCGCCAACCCATGCCGTTGTTGTCAACCGCGCATTGACGGGCAAATTATCGGGGCGATAAAATGCCTGATACAATGCACGGCTGCGCCGTGCGGCCAACATATCGGCCGCCCGCATCATGGCAACCCCCACCGCATGCGCCGAGCCTTTCACAATAGGCCGCTCATCGGCATAATCATCACTTACATCAAAATGGGCTTCGTCAAATTCTAGCGAATAGGTAATATGTGGGCTAAATTTTATCTCAATCATGTGGCGGTCGGCATCGCTGGCAATATCGCCCGCTTCGGCTTCAATTTTGCCAATTATTTTTGCGCCATCATCCAGTGTAATCGTTGAATTTATGCCTGTGGCATAAATGGCTGTGCCAGTTGGCGTTGCGTTAATGCTGCCCTTATTGATGAGCATGGCAGAACCGCCTAATATAATCGCCCTATCTGTTCCGATAATTGTGCCGCTATTATTTAAGCGAACATTTGTGCCAGTGATATTTATGGCTGTGCCAGTGGCCGCGCTAATTGTGCCGCTATTGTTGATTTCAGCATTATCAACGCCAGCAAGGCTTATGGCAAGTTCACCCGTTGACCTTATCTGCCCGTCCAAATTGTTAATGTTGATTGCACCGCCCGCATTATCAAGATTAACAGATGTGCCATTGCTTATAATGACCCCGCTATTATTAAGTTCAACGCCAGACAGCGCGTCTGACAAATCAAGGGCGGTGTTGGCGGTGGCGGCAATCAACCCGCCTGCTTCATTGGTTAATGTTACTTTGCCACCGACCGCGCTTAAATCTATGCTGGTTGATGCGGCTTGTATTGTGCCACGATTGATAAGGCTGGCCGCACTTGGCAAGCCAGAAGCGCGCACCGCATAAGAGCCGCCAGTTGTCAAAGTGCCGCTATTGATAAGGCTAAACAACCCTGCACTACCGCCTAGGCGCGCATCTATCAATGGGTTGTTGGCGGCCACCATTGTAGCATTTTCACCATTGGTGATGCTCAACGCACCCCTTGCCAATCGCCCATCCAATGTAACCCCCGCGCCGGCCGCCGCCACCGAACGGATAGTGCCATTATTGGTGAACGCCATACCACCCAACGCATTTTGCGCGTTGATAATAAAGCCAGTGCTGGCGGTGCTATCGCTATTGCGGATTGTGCCATCATTGGTGAAACTAATCGCCCCGCTTGCCGCGCCAAAATCCAAAACATTATTGGCCGCAAAAATGGTGCTTGCATCGCCTATATTAGAAAAACGCACCTCAGCAGGTGCTGCGCGAGCCGTCAGTGCGGTCTCGCCACCGCTTGATAAAGTGCCCGCATTTTCAAATACCAAATTGCCTGCCGTTGCATTATCGGCATTGATGAGCGTGTTGTAGCTGGCTGTTATTGTGCCATTTTGCAAATTGGTCAAATTTAACCCGCTTGTTAGATTGCGCGCATCAATGGCCAGCGCACTGGTGGGGTTGTTGAGGCTATCTTTATGTGACGCGCTGATTGTGCCGCTATTATTGAGCGCGAAACCAGCCACGCCCGTCACTTTAAGCACATATCCCACCAAAGCCTCTGTGTCAGTCAGCCGCATTGTGCCGCTATTATTTATGCTCACCTTACCGCAATCAGATATGGTGCAGGCAAAATCGGCCAATGACGAGCCGCCAGAAATTGTGCCGCTATTATCCAGTGTTAACGCACCCACATTATGGCCTGTCAAAGTGGCCACCACCCCCGTATTGGTGCTATTTATTGTGCCGCTATTATCCAGTGCAATGCCACCTTTGGCACCGTTAAAATCAACCGCGCTATGGGAGGCCGAAATAATGCCTTGATTGTTAATCACCAGCCCACCCACCAAACGGTGCGCTTTGATGGCGCGTTGCGCGCCTGTATCAATGCTGCCTGTTACACCATTGGTGATGCTTACTTGGCTTGCCGCACCGCCTACATCTAGCACAACATAACCATCACCCGCCGCATTGCTTGAACTGAGTGAACCGCTATTATTAACCACAATCGCACCTGTTGCATTGGTCAATGACACGACATTTTGTGCCGCCACAATTTTGCTATTGGCCGCATTAAGAAGCGTGATAGTGCCATCAACATTATCAGCGCGTAGCGCATGTGCCGTCTCTGCACTAATGATTGCGGTTTCTATATTGCTGACAAATAAATCGCCCATCATATTATTCAAATTGATAGCATAATCATCACCCGCCAATTTCAAATCTGTGCTGAGTGATTTTATTGCCCCCGCATTGGTCAAAGAAAAATCACTCGTCAAGCCAGCAAAATCAAGCGTCTGGCGATTGGCTTCAATTGCCGCCCCTATGGCATTAGACAACACAACACGATTGCTCACATTGCTACCCGATAGCGCGGCCACACCACTAGCTTTAATGCTACCAAGATTGGTTAAAGCAATCTTGGCAGAAGCATTATTGAGGCTTATGCTGGTGTCGGCACTCATTATCGCACCCGCATTGATGAGCGTGAATTCACCCGTCACATTTTCTGCCGAAAGCGCGTAATCTTGCGTGGCAGAAATCACCCCGCTCGTCATATTATTGATGCTCACATCATGGGAGGCATCAGCTTTAATGCCATAATCATTGGCCGCCAACAAACTGCCAGAATTGAAAATGCGAACAGATTCATCGCTTTGTGCGATATTTTCTGCCAGCACCGCGCCATTAAATCCAGCCGAAATGATGCCGCTATTGGTGAGCGAAACCTGCCCACTTATATCGGAGGCGCGAATAGCAAAAGAATCACCCGACACATTGGCGGCACTACTGCTGATTGTGCCGCTATTGGTGAGGGTAAAATTACCCGTGCCAGATTGACCATCAATGGTGGTGTTGGTGGCCGAAATTGTGCCTTGATTGGTCAATGAAAAACCATCTAAATAGCGCGCCGCATCAATGGCGGTCGCCCCTTGTGCGGCTAGGCTGGCATTTTGCGTATTATTGCTGATTGTAATGCTACGCGTGTCGGATATATCCAACACTTTTGTATTGCCTGACGCTAAAATACCCGTATTCACCAGCATAAATGATGTATTGCTATCATTGGCTTGCGACACATAAATTGTCGCACTATCATCGGCTGAAATTGTGCCAGCATTTCTTATCTCAATCCTACCCTGTGCATTATCGGCATAAATGGCATATTGCCGATTGGAATGAATGAGTGCATCGCTGGCAAAATTATTGATAAAACTGGCTTGTGTGCCTGCGATATTGATTGCGCCATCACCTCCCGAGGTAATAGAGCCAGAATTTCTAATCTGTAAATGGGCAACAAACTCACCCACATCGCGCACACCAATGCCGCCTGCCAGTGTGCCATCATAGGCGACATCTTCCCACCCTGCATCAATGGCATAATCGCCAACCGCGCTGATTGTGCCGCTATTGGTGATAGCCAATGTGCCAGAAGCGCGGCGCAAATAGAGTGCTTCATCGCCGCCTGCGCTAATTGTGCCTTCATTGACGATGCGTAAGCCATCACGCACTAAATAAGCATCAATGGCGCGGCTGTCTGCGGCTTTTACCTCGCTATTAGCCCCCACATTGGTTAGGCGAAAATTTGACACTTGTGCGGCATCAATCGCAGTGCCTGCACCAGACAAAATGCTACCACTATTGGCGATAATCGCATTGGCGACTATGCTGTCAGATTGTTCTGAAATATCAATAGCAGTGCCGCTTTGCGCCGAAATAATGCCACTATTGGCAATGGAAACCCCACCTGCCACACGGCGCGCATCAACAGCATATTGCCCGCCAGCCGAAATTGCCCCCTGATTGCTCAAATTAAAGCCATTAGAAACTTGATTAGCGTTAATGGCAAAATTAAGCCCTGCCGCAATCTGGCTTAATGCAGAGATATTGTTAATGGTTAAACCATTGGCGGAGGCCGCCGATATTGCCTGCGAGCCGCCAGTGGCAATGCTACCAGAATTATCAATAACAACATTGGCCGATGATGTGCCCAAATTGAGAGCATAATCGCCAACCGATACAATGGTGCCAGCATTGGTAAAACTCAAAACATCAACATCAGCCGCATCAATGGCATATTGCCCGCCAGCCGAAATTGTCGCCCCCGCCTTATTATCAATGGTTGCTTTGCTTACACCCGCAATATCAAGTGCATAATTTTGCCCCGCGCTGATTGTGCCAGCATTAGACAAAGTAAATAGGCCTGTGGCATCGCGCCCAATAAGGGCATTTTTGCCGCTTGCAGAAATGACACCACTATTAACCAATGTGATATTGCCTGCGCCTTGCATATCAATCGCAAAATCATTGCCAGCCGAAATTGTGCCGCTATTGGTGAGGGTAATGTCGCCAACCGCATTAGTGCCAATGGCTGCCATATTGAGCGCGAAATTATCCCCCGCAGAAATCGTGCCAGAATTGATAAGCGTCAAGCCACTGCTTAGCCCTCTGCCGTCAATGGCGGTAAATGTGCCTGCTGAAATTGTGCCGCTATTGGTGAGCGAAACTTTGCTCGTATCCAGCCCATCGCTATCATATAAACTAAGCGCGTGATTATTGGTGGCCAAAATTGTGCCAGAATTAGTAACATTCACCTGTGCATTGGCCTGCATGTCGCGCAAATCAACAGCATAATTATTGCCCGCCGAAATTGTGCCAGAATTGGATAAAACAACCGTATCGTCCGCCCCTGACAAATCCAATGCCAAACTTGTGCCAGCCTCAATGATACCACTATTGGTGATGTTAACACCGCTGGCTTGGGCCATATCTAACGTGTTGCTTGTGCCGCTAGAAATTGTGCCAGCATTATTGACAACAACATTGCCCGCCTGTGCCAAATTGATAGTGTTTTCATTGCCAAATAAAATATGCGCTTGGGTGGCCAGAGTGAGGTTAACATTTTCGGCATCGGGCAGGTCAATCAACCCATTAATTGTGCCACCTTGAGCGAGAGAAATTGATACAGTGTCCACTTCGCCTGTGCCATTATTATCACTATCGCCATCAATTACCTTATAGGAACTGATAAAATTGCCGATAATTGAGCCTGTCGCGCCTACAGAAATGGCGATTGTATCCAGCCCATCAATGGTGACTTTGCCAACCATGCTACCTTGCACCGCCAAAGATGAATTATTATTCATGGTAATGGCGGCATTATCAATCTCAACCCCAAATGAGGCGGGGTCTTCATTGTTGCTCGCCTCGTCACTGCAAATATCAGCGACGATTTCAAATGCACCATTTTGCACGACACTAAAACCGCGTGGGTGCGTGTCTTCGGAATTGACAATTTTTGTGCCATCGGGAATAGCACTACAATAGCTTTCATCATCTGCA
>JBPCWX010000295.1:0-3080 GCA_051009095.1 Gammaproteobacteria bacterium
GATGAATTGCAAACCATCTGGAACAGCCGAGTGTTTCGCAAACTTCCGCCGCTACAATGATTCATTACAGCGATTCCCCCAAAGTCCGCGCGGTGTCGACTGCGGATCCGTCTTTTTTGTTTCTTGAATTCGACAACGGACAAAAGCGGCATTATGATGTTTCGCCATTGCTGGAAATGGAAATGTTTGCGCCGCTCAAAAACATTGCGCTGTTTCGCGCCGCCAAAGTGGAATGCCGAGGTTGGGCGGTTTCATGGTCGGATGACATCGATATCAGCAACCAAGAATTGTGGGCGAATAGTAAACCATGCTAATTGCCATTGAATCCGCTTTCAAGTTTGGAATGCTGCGCCGCATCTGTGACGGCAGATATGAGCAGCTTTCTCAACATTGAACGGTGTCCGTCTGAATGGTTTATATTTCGTTATAATGCCACATTAATTCACAACGGAATCTGCAATCTTGGCGGCAATCATGTTTTACCGCCTGGGTAAAGTTATTAATGATATTGTGTCATTCTGAGGCTATCCAGTCCCTTTTGCAAAAATGGTGTTTTTTACCATGTTTTTGTTGTAAAATGAAAACTGATTCGGAGTAGGCTTTTTGCTCCGCAAAGAAACATTATGTCAAAGGAGAAAGGAACCATGAAAACTACTATCACTCGTTTTGTCGTTGCGGTTGCGGCGATTGTCTCACTTGCTATTACCCCGTTTGCGGCGGCGGCGGCGGAATATGAATTGAAAATTGTCTTCCTCGGTTCGCAGGATGATGAGGATTATGACGGCTCAGTTGTTTTTAAAGACTATGTCGAATCCCGTTCTAACGGCCGCATCAAGGTGGATATTTTCCCCGGGGCGACGTTGTGTTCAAACCCGCGCGAATGTGTGGAACAAGTGGAAAGCGGTATCGCCGATATTCACATCACCACCATCGGCGGTGCCGGCATCATCTATTCCCCGGTGGAAGTGCTGGATATTCCCTATATGTTTTCCGGCGATCGCATCGCTGAATGCGTTTTTGATGGTCCTTTTGTCCGCACTCTGCGCGATGCAATTTTATCGGATGGGCGCAATATGCGTCTGATGATGATCGGCAACACCGGAGGTTGGCGTAATTTTGTCACCACCAGCAAGCAGATCAAAACGCCGCAAGATGTGAAAGGGCTGAAAATCCGCACCATTTCCGCCGAAGTGCAGCAAGAAATGGTGAAAGCACTTGGTGCCACGCCCACCCCAGTTGCTTGGCCCGAAGTGTATACGTCGCTTGCCACCGGCGTGGTCGAAGGCACCAAAAACGGCATCACTGATATTGTCGGCATGAAATTTCATGAGCACGCCAAATATATGACGCTGGACGGACATGCCTATATGGGCGCACTCTGGTTTATGAATAATGACAAGTTTAAATCTATGGATGAGGACTTGCAAAAGATTATCGCCGACGGTTTCTATTTTATGAAAAACACCACTCGCGTTTTGCCGATGCGGCGGCAGGCTGATGCATATGAGGAATTTCGCCAAGCCGGCGGCTCTTTATATGTTCCCAGTGCTGAAGAAAAGCAAGCGTTTCAGGCGGCGGTGAAGCCGGTGGAAACCTGGTATGTGAACAAATACGGCGAGCGCTGGCTGGAAGAATTGCGCGGCGCCATCGCCAGTTGTGAGCAAAGCGTCGCACAGATGCGTGATGCGGAAATAAGCTAAACCCATGGAGAACATTGCGCCGCAGATGATTCGGTGCGCGTGATTACCTTTTTGCACGGGCTAAGGCGGACAAACGATTTTATTTTGGCGGTTTTTCGCCATCTGTCCGTCTTCGCCTGTGTGGTTATGGTCGCTTCCATTTTTACGCAGGTGGTGTTGCGATACGGGTTTAGTGTGGGGCTTGCCTGGACCGAAGAACTGGCGCGCATGATGATGATATTGTTTGCCTTTATGTCCGCTCCGATCATCTATAGGCGAGGAGAAACCATCGCTGTTAATGCCCTCATAGACTACCTGCAGCCGAATATGCGGGCGATTGTCGGTCTGCTGATTCATGCGTTGGTGTTGCTGCTTGCCGTCTGGTTTGTCGTACTGTCGTGGGAATTTACCGTCGCCGGCGCCAAAATTCGCGCTTTGTCATTGCCCATCACCATGAATTATGTTTATATTGTGATGCCGATTTCATTTTTCGCTTTTGTGCTGGTGGTGCTGCAAATGATGGGCGAATCGTTATGTCATTTATTGTCGGGCGGTGGTGGGGCCAAAAGCGAATAAATGTCGCTTATCTTTATTGTTTTCTTTTTTATTTTGCTGGCTTTTGGGGTGCCGGTGGTGTTTGCGTTGTTGCTGGCACCCGGCTTCGGGATGGTGGTGGATGGCCAAACGGCTTATTTCAAACTCCTGCAAAGCACGCTGTATAATGGGATGGATTCATTTCCACTGATGGCGGTGCCGTTTTTTATGTTGGCGGGAGAGATTATGAATCGCGGCGGTATTGCTTTGCGGCTGGTGGAATTTTCCAAATCGCTGATTGGTCATATTCGCGGCGGTCTGGCGCATGTCAATATCTTATGCAGCATTTTATTCGCCGGGCTTTCCGGGTCGGCGGTGGCGGACACTTCGGCTTTGGGCTCCATGCTGATTCCGGCGATGGAAAAAAACGGCTATTCGCGCAAGTTTGCGGCGGCGGTTACGGCGGCGTCATCAGTGATTGGCCCCATTATCCCGCCCAGCGGCATTATGATTATTTATGCGTTTATCATGGATGTTTCAGTGGCAGCGTTGTTTGCGGCAGGATTCATCCCGGGGCTATTGGTCGGGCTTGCGCTGATGGTCATCAGTCATATTATTGCCAGGCGGCGCAATTATCCGGCGGCGAATGAGCGGGTGTCATGGCGGGGGCGGGCGGGGGCGTTGCGCGGTGCATTTTTGCCGCTGTTGACTCCGGTTATCTTGCTGGGCGGAATTTTGGGCGGCATATTCACGCCAACGGAGGCGTCGGCAGTGGCGGCGGTGTATGCGCTATTTGTCTCGCTGTTTGTTTTGCGCACCTTGTCATGGAGTGAATTGCCCAGCGTAATTTTTCGTGCCACACTGACT
>JBPCWX010000296.1:0-2366 GCA_051009095.1 Gammaproteobacteria bacterium
CCCCCCCCCCCCCCCCCCCCCCCCCCCCCCCCCCCCCCCCCCCCCCCCCCCCCCCCCCCCCCCCCCCCCCCCCCCCCCCCCCCCCCCCCCCCCCCCCCCCCCCCCTCAAACCAATTGACAAACTAAACGAACCCTTTGCCAAAAATGGCAAAGATAAAAAAAACTTTCATTAAGGAGGAATATCATAATGAAAAAACTATTTATCACAACCGCCTTGTCGCTGGCTTTATTGTCAGGGGCAAAGGCACAAACCATTCAATCAAAAAATACTGGATTTACATTAAGCATTGCCCCAAGTTTAGGGGTATTAATCAATGGCAATGATTATGCTAGCAATGCCACGCCCATTATGGGCGGAATTGATACCTCAATAGGTGGTAAAATAAATAATTTTACCCTTGCCGCAGGTGTGCAATATCTGGCTGGTGGCGGTTATGATAATGATGCATGGCCAAGTAATTTATATGATCAATCAACTAGCCTGTTGAATATCTATGGCGACATTGGTTATGAAATTGAAGCCACCAAAAGATTTTCCATCACCCCAAGCGTGCTAGGCGGGGTTGGGTTTTTGAAAGAATCATATAAAGCCAGCGAAGATGTTGTTATCACTAATTTAATCACTGGTGCTGAATTTTATTTTGATAAAGGCACTGACTTTGTTGATAAATTGACTGGCGGTATCGTGGGGGGAGGATTGGATATGGATTTTTATATTACCAATTCTTTCAGCATCGGGCTTGATAATAAATTTATGGTATTCTTATATTCAGATACAGGCAATGCCGTTATCTATGGTAGCAATGGCGATGAAATAGATAGTGCTGAAACTAGCACTGGTGGATTAGACCCATCATTTATCTATTCGGCAAATATAAAACTTGCCTATACATTCTAATCCCTTTCAAGAAAAATAAAAAAGGGCAGTGCATAACTGCCCTTTTTTTTTAAATAATTTTTATTGATTTCCGCCTTGTCATCTATTTGCCCCCGAATGTTTTTTTTGGCAAATGGGGTGGCTTTTGGCAGGGTGCGGTTGTGCGGTTGCGGTGGTGTAGGCACACATATTGCATAAAAAATTATCATATCATGATAAAAAAAAATAGTATTAACAACCTAAAATAGAATTTTTTTTTATTGACAGAATATAAAAAAATATGGCAAAATACGAATCAGATGATGAATCAAAGGAAGGGCAGTCATAAAACAATGAAAAAACTATTATGTGCAACTACGCTATCATTGGCATTGCTATCTGGCACGGCACAGGCACAAAATATGCTAGCCAATAAAATAGATGGAAAATTAACCTTAAGTGGCAATGTTGGTTATATCTATAATTTTTCTGGTTCATGGCGATCGACTGAATCGCATACTTCAAAATCGGGTAATAGCGTGGGTTATGGGCTATCATTTGGTTATGACCATAAAAGCGGGTTTGGGTTATCCAGCGAATATCTAACCTATACCCATAATTATGAAACAGGCGGTGCTAGTTATAAAGTGCCATATCATATAGCAACCTTTACCCCAAGTTATAGGGTGAATTTTGGTAAAGATGATAATTGGTATATGAAAACCGGGCTTGGTTTGGGCTTTAGCATATCATCTATAGAAAAAACAACTACCAATGGTAATATAGAGATCGCTAGCGGTTTATTATATTATAATAGAGAACTAGAAGATGGTAAGCTTTGCCATATAGCTAATGATCATAGAGATGGCGGTCTTTTTATTGAGCGTGGTCATGTTGTTCCAGTATATGCCGCATCTGAGCCAGATGGTTCTGGTAACCAACGGGCATTCACGGAGAGCCCATTTGTTGGTATAGAGTTTGAACCAGATCCTTCAGTTGGTGATACATTACCTGTAGGTATTGCCTGCCTTACTTTATGGGATGGTGGTACATTTACCGTTCTACATGAAGATGGCTTACATTATGCTTATGGAACATATAAGATAGAAAGTGATGCTAATAACAGCCCATATCCTGCTGAATATGCAATAGATCAGACTGATGGTATCATTACTAGAGAAACACCGCCACAGTCAGATGGGAGTAATATAGTAACAATAGAATTTAATGATGAAGAAGATATAAGAACACTTGCGATTGATGATGCGGGGTTTATCATCGCACCAACCCTAGCATTTGGTTATGATGATGATATATTTCATTTTGATATCACCACCAAATATATCCACGCATTGAAAGATGTTTTATATCATGGCGAAAATGGCGACCCCAACCAAACCCAAAATAAAGGTCCCTTGGCATTTTATATTGGGGCGGGTGTTGGCATTAATTTTTAATTTGTATTTTTTTCATCTTTAATTAAAAAATAAATTAAGGATAGATATATGGC
>JBPCWX010000297.1:0-10738 GCA_051009095.1 Gammaproteobacteria bacterium
CCCCAGTAACCGGCGGGGTGTTGGAAGATTTACCCTCCATAAAACGCATGGCCAGCCAAGCAAAAGCCGCCGCTTCCACACATTCCGCCGATACTCCCACATCATCGCTTAGGCGTATCCGCTGAGAAGGTAATAACGCTCGCAACCGCTCAACCAAGGCCGTGTTACGCGCGCCCCCGCCGCATAAAAATATCGCCGCCGGCGCTGCCCCGACAGAACAATCACGCACCGCGGCGGCAATGTTTTGCGCGCTCCATTCCAGCAAAGTCGCCTGTGCATCTTGCGGTCGGCAAGATGACAGCAGATGCTCAAAATGCCCTAAGTCAAACTCTTCGCGGCCGCAGCTTTTGGGCGGCGGTAATGCCAAAAAAGGGTGCGCGAGCAGAGATTTTAGCAGCGATGAATCAACCACCCCGCCCGCCGCCCATTCGCCGTTGCGGTCAAAAGCGCCGCCCATATGACGGCTATGCCAAGCGTCCATGAGCATATTGGCGGGTCCCACATCCCAACCGCGGGTGCTGTTTTCGTCCACCACCGTGAGGTTGGCGATGCCGCCCAAATTGACCACCGCGCAAGGAAGCTCGCCCGCGAATAAATAGCGGTGGAATAAGGGTGTCAACGGCGCGCCTTGTCCGCCCGCCGCCATGTCGCGGGAGCGAAAATCACACACCACATCAACGCCGGTTAATTCCGCCAACAACGCGCCATTGAGTAATTGCAAGGTCCACCCGCGCGCGGGACGATGCAGTACCGTTTGCCCATGACAGCCAACTGCGGTGATGGCGGCAGCCGGCAAAGCCGCTATCGCTTCGGCACACAATATCGCAACAGCATTTGCCGCTTCCATGGCACGCGCCAAACCACTGTCATCATGCGTCAAAGCCCGCCATTCATCCGCTAATTTTCGGGCAATCGGGATCTCGGCACTGGCAAGCAGACGGCAGCCGCCATCTTTAAAATCCGCCAGCACCGCAGTTGCCGCATCCAAACTGGTGCCGGTCATAATGCCGGCATACAGCGGCACCGCTTCACTTGGCAAAGGGGGAAAATCTGATAATTGCTCTTTCATCTTTTATCGCTCAAAATTTACAAGTTTAATAAACCCAAAAACTGCGCCTCATCATGATAATAAAAGACAATAATTCCAACCGTCCAATTAACATGGAAAAGGCGCACAAGGCTGTTTGTAGCGGCGTTAATTGCGCATAACTCGCCGCCGGACCCACCTCGCCCAGACCCGGCCCAGTGTTGCTGAGCGTCGCCAATGCCGCCGAAAATGCGGTGAAAAAATCCATTTCCGTCGCCACCAAAGCCAACATCAATGCCACCGCCGTCGCCAAATAGGCCAAGATAAAAAACAACACCGAAGTAATGTGCTTTTGTGGCATGGCGGGAAAAGCGCGGTTGCTGTAATAGGCTTGCGGGTGTAAATGTTTTTGCGTCTCCGTCTCGGTCTGATACGCTAACACCAACACCCGCATCATTTTAATGCCGCCGCCAGTGGAACCGCCGCATGACGTAATATTCGCCAGCAGCAGCATAAGCAGCGGCGCCAACAAAGGCCAAGCACCGTAGTCGGTGTTGGAATAGCCGGTCGTGGTGACGATTGACACGGTGTTAAATATGCCGTAGCGCCAAGCCGCACCAAAATCGTATTCATCGGTCAGCCATAAATACAGGGGAATCAAAATTGCCGCCGTCAGCAACACCGTCAAATAACTGCGACATTCCAAATTGCGCCAGTACATCAGCGCACTTTTGGCGCTCAACGCCGAATAATGCAAAGCAAAATTAACTCCCGCAATCACCATAAAAACCGTGGCAATCGCTTCGATGAGCGGAGAATTAAAATAGGCATAGCTTGCATCATGCGTGGAAAAGCCGCCCAATCCCAGCGTGGTGAAAGCATGCACCGCGGCATCCAGCAAAGACATTCCCGCCAGCCAGTATGCCGCGCAGCACAAGCCCGTCAACCCGGCATAAATAAACCACAATGATTTGGCCGTTTGCGCAATTTGCGGTTTTAATTTCTCATCTTTAATAGGGCCGGGCAATTCTGTTTGCATCATCGCGCCACTGCCGCCGCCCAAAAATGGCAGCACCGCCACCGCTAAGACAATCAGCCCCATGCCGCCGAGCCAGATCATTTCACCGCGCCAAAAATGCAAAGACGGCGGCATCTCGTCCAACCCGGTCAGCACTGTTGCCCCCGTCGCCGTCAGCCCGGAGGCCGCCTCAAAATAGGCTTTGATAAAAGTTAGCCCTTCCAGTGTATCCAGCAACGGCAGTGCCGCCAGCGCCGGCAATAAAATCCACGTCAGCAGCACCAGCAGCAAACCATCGCGCACCGCCATATCCTGCCGCCGCCCGCCCAGCCGACCTATTAAAATCAGCACTGCGGCCAGCACCGCAACCAAGCCGGCGTTTTTGAGATACACCCAAGCCAAACCGTCATCAGCCAATAATGACACCACTGCCGGCGCGCACATGAGTATGCTAAAAAAAGCGAATAATTTTCCTAACCCGCCCGCCACAACAAAAAAGTGCTTCATCTGCTCTTTATGCGGATGCTTATTAAAAATAAAAGGAGCGCACTTGCAGCAATTTTTCCACCCATTTAACCGCCCGTCTGCTGGCGGCAAAAATAATCAACCGATCATTTTCCTGCAACGTCGTGCGATCATGCGCCACAATAACGCGCTCGCCGCGCACCACCGCGCCCAACATGGCTTCTGCCGGCCATTGAATATCAGCAACCGCCCGCCCCACCAAAATGGATGTTTGGGCATCGCCATGGATGACTGCCTCAATCGCTTCGGCGGCGCCGTGACGCATGGAATGCACCGCCCCCACATCACCCATGCGGATATGAGCGATAATCGCGCCAAGCGATAATTCGGACGGCGATACCACCGCATCTAATAGGCGCGTCAAAATATCGGCATATGCCGGGCGGTTGACCAGCGCCATCACTTTGCGCGCCCCCAACCGCTTGGCCAGCATGGCGGATAAAATATTTTCCTCGTCATCATTGGTCAAGGCGCAATAAATGTCGGTGTCCTCAATGTTTTCACCGCGCAACAGCCTCTCATCCGAAGCCTGTCCTTTGAGCACCAATGCCGATGACATTTTTTCCGTCAAGGCGCGGCAGCGGTCTTGCGACTTTTCAATAATTTTAAGGTGGCTGCTTTTTTCTATTTCTTCCGCCACCCGCTCGCCAACACCGCCGCCGCCGGCCAACATCACGCGACGGTTAAAATTGCCGCCGCCGGCCAACAGCGGCAGCAGCGAATCCAAATCTTTTTCCGCCAGCATCAAAGAGACCTCATCACCCACAAACAGGCGCGTGTCGGCATCGGGACGCAACATTTTGTTATCGCGAAAAACGCAGACGGCGCGAAAATCCGACTCCGGTTTGGCGGCGCGAATATCGCCGACCGTCTCGCCCGCCATATCACCGTCCGAAGCTACGCGGATCACCGCCAAAGCCGCTTGTCCGGTGGAAAATTTATGCACCGACAAGCAGCCGGGATGACGAATCGTATTGCAAATGTTGTCGGCAACAATTTGCTCCGGACAGAAAATATGGTCAATGGAAAAACCCTCATCGCCGGCAATTCTTTTGTCGTTTAGGGCTTTGGCCCGCAAACGGGCAATTTTTGTCGGAGTCTTAAAAAACAAAGCGCACAAGCGGCAAGCAGCCAAATTAATTTCATCAATGGCGGTGACGGCGATAACAATATCCGCATTTTCCCCGTCCGCATGGCGCAATATCGCCGGGTCGGCGGCACTGCCGTGCACTGTGCGCAAATCGTGAGATGCCTGCAATTCCAGTAAGCGGTTGCGGTCACTGTCAACCACGGTAACATTGCAGCGATTGCGCGCCAGCGCCTTGGCTGTTTCGCTGCCGACACGCCCGCATCCTAGGACCAAAACATTACGCACGGCAAAATCTCACCACATCATGGGCTTAGTCGCGGACATGACCGTCACCCAAAACAATATATTTTTCACCAGTTAATCCGCGCAATCCCACTGGCCCGCGGGCGTGTAGTTTGTCGGTGGAAATCCCCACTTCCGCTCCCAAACCATATTCGCCGCCATCGGCAAAGGCAGTGGAAGCATTGACCATCACCGAGGCAGAATCCACCTCGGTCAAAAAACGCGCACTGGCCGTTGCGCTGTCAGTCATAATGGCATCTGTGTGGGCGGAGCCATAACGGTTGATATGGGCAATCGCGGCGGTCAAAGACGGCACCACTTTAATGCTGAGCATCGGCGCCAAATATTCAGTGCGCCAGTCTTCTTCGCTGGCCACACGGCATTGGCGCCCGCCGATGATGCGGCGGGTTTGGGGACAGCCGCACAATTTCACGCCACGCGCCAAGAGGGACGCAGCGACGCGCGGCAAAAAGGCAGCGGCAACCGAGGCATGAACAAGCAAGCTTTCCGCTGCACTGCACACACCATATCGCCGCGTTTTGGCATTGATAACAACTTGTTCGGACTTATCCAAGTCGGCGGCGGCATCCACATAAACATGACAATTTCCGTCCAAATGCTTGAGTGTCGGCATTTTCGCCTTTTGGCTTACGCGCTCAATGAGAGCTCGTCCACCGCGCGGGATAACCAAATCAATGCTGTCAGCACATGCTAAAAAATCATCAATCATTTTGCGGGAAGTGGCGGCAACCACCACCGCGGCAAGCGGCAGTTTGGCTTGTCGCAGGGCGGCGCGCACACAAGCACCAATCGCGGCGTTGCTGTGTTGTGCTTCGCTACCGCCGCGCAAAATGGCGGCATTGCCGGATTTAAGCGCTAACATGGCAATATCAGCGGTTACATTAGGGCGCGATTCGTAAATCGCAAGAATGACGCCCAATGGCACCCGCATTCTACCCACGCGAATGCCTGAAGGCATAACCCGCAAATCGTTAATTTCGCCCACCGGGTCGGACAGTGCGGCAACCGTGCGTGCGCTGTCGGCCATTGCGGCAATGCGGGATTCATTCAAGGCCAAGCGATCTTTAAGGGCGGGTGATAAGGTGGTGGCAGCGGCTAAATCTTTGTTATTAGCGGCAATAATCGCGGCGGCATGAGCGTGTAAACCGTCCGCCAAAGCGTGCAATGCGGCATTTTTGACGGCAGTTGTGGCACGCGCAATATATGGAGCCGCTTGTTTAGCGGCGGCGGCAAGATCGCGCGCACTGGTGGTAAGAGTTGTTGCCATCATTAATAAGAATTGCTAAACAGCGTTGCCGCCATCCATGCAGATTATAACACCGCCAAATCGGGAATGGAAATTTTTATCCCACGCTTGAGCGCCGCCAAGCCGACGGTAATATCCATGAGGGCAATTTTGACATCGCCCCCGCCAACGCCTTTGATGACACGGTCAGCGGCGGCTGCACGGCGCAAAAGATGAATAATTTCATCCTCATTGGCACGGCGGGCGACGTCATAAATCATCTGGCGCGGCAACCCCCAGGCGGGCGCGCCACCTTGTTTGACGGCCATTAAACTTTGTACGGCATTGGTTAAAGCCCACAGAATAAGCGGCGGCGCCTCTTGCGTTTCCAATAACACGCGCAAAATATCCAGTGCTTTTCGTCCTTCGCCTTTGAGTGCGGTATCCGCCAGATTAAAAGCATTATAGCGCGCGCCGTCCGACAAGGCATTTTGTGCCTGTTGCAAATCGGGGGCGCTGTCGCCAAGCCGCATTTTTTGCAGACATTGTTTAGTGGCTGCCAAATTTCCTTCGGTGTGCGTCGCCAGCCACTGAATAGTTTGCTCATCTATGGCCAGTTCCCATTCTTTTGCCCAGCGACGGCACCAAACAGAAGTTTGGGCGGCATTCAAACGTTCAGCACACACACTGACACCTTGGGCAGTCACTTGTCGCAACCATGCCGCTTTGTGATGCTTGCGCTCCAAATGATACAGCGCGATAAGCAGCGTATCGGGTGGCTCCACGCGCTTGGTTATTTTCAGCAAAGCCGCTTGGCTGTCGGCAAGAGGCGCACTGTGACCGACAATTTCATACCGGCAGGAGCCATCGCCAAACAAGCCGGCGCCCCGTTCCTGCATGATGGGCGAAGCGGCTAATGTTTCCAAATCGGCACGTTCGGCGGTGGCGGATGCGGTGGCGGTTTTGACCGCAGCGCGGACTTCTTCAATCAGTTGTGGCTCGTCGCCATAAAGGACGCAAACCGTCGGCGGGGCGGTGTTGATACCGTCAATAAGGGCGATAGGATCTTGAAGCATGTTGGTGGAATTATACAATGTATGATGGAGTTGGGTGGGCAGGGCGGACCATCCTCATAAGGCGGGGTTGATAAAAATGCTGGCGTTATTGCCCTTTCGCATAGCGGGATGACTGCCGCCGGCGTGGTGTCGCCGACTTGTCATTTTTATAAATTTTTATTGATGGTTATGCAAAAACTTGAAAATTGCCAAATAAGTGTTTATAATCCGTTTTGTTAGCACTCTCATCTGAGTAGTGCTAATGAAAACTTAAACAAAAAACGAAAGGAGACCATTCATGAGCAAAACAAAAATTCGCCCTTTGCACGACCGGTTGCTGGTACGCCGTGTTGAAGAAGAGCGCACCACTTCCAGCGGTATTGTCATCCCCGACTCCGCCGCCGAAAAGCCCGACCAAGGCGACATTATCGCCGCCGGCAACGGCAAAATCACCGACAGTGGCGACAAACGCCCGCTTGATGTCAAAGCCGGAGACCGCATTCTGTTTGGCAAATACGCCGGCTCCACCGTCAAAGTGGACGGCGAAGAACTGCTTGTCATGCGCGAAGACGACGTGATGGCCGTTATTGAAAAAGGCAGCAAAAAATAATTTGCCCGGTCTTTTTAAAAAATTAACCATATCAAACACACAAAAGGAGAAACAAAACCATGTCTGCAAAAGATGTTAAATTTTCCGAAGAGGCACGCCGCCATATTCTCAAAGGCGTCAATATCCTCTCTGATGCCGTACGCGTGACGCTGGGGCCCAAAGGTCGCAATGTTGTTATTGAGCGTTCTTTTGGTTCGCCCACCATCACCAAAGACGGTGTTTCGGTGGCCAAAGAAATTGAATTGGAAGACAGACTCGAAAATATGGGGGCGCAAATGGTCAAAGAAGTCGCTTCCAAAACTTCCGATGTCGCCGGTGACGGCACCACCACTGCCACCGTGCTGGCTCATGCCATGGTGCGCGAAGGCATGAAATATGTCGCCGCCGGCATGAATCCCATGGATCTGAAGCGGGGCATTGACCGCGCTGTCATCACGGTTACCGACAACCTCAAAGCAATTTCCAAAGACTGCCGCACGCGTACCGAAATTGCGCAAGTCGCCTCTATCTCGGCAAACTCCGATGTTAAAGTCGGTGAAATTATCGCCGAAGCCATGGATAAAGTCGGCAAAGAAGGCGTCATCACCGTAGAAGACGGGTCCGCATTGGAAAATGAATTATCGGTTGTGGAAGGCATGCAGTTTGACCGCGGCTATTCTTCGCCCTATTTTATTAACACGCCGGAGCGGCAAATGACGGTGCTGGATAATCCTTTTATTCTGGTGCACGATAAAAAAATCTCCGCCATTCGCGACATTTTGCCGGTGTTGGAACAAGCGGCCAAAGCCGGTCGCCCCTTATTGGTGATTGCCGAAGAAGTGGAAGGCGAAGCCTTGGCGACTTTGGTTGTCAATAACATGCGCGGTATTGTCAAAGTGTGCGCTGTCAAAGCCCCCGGCTTTGGCGACCGCCGCAAGGCGATGCTGGAAGACATCGCCATTCTGACCAAGGGGCGGGTGATTGCCGAGGAAGTCGGTTTGTCTTTGGAAAAAGCCTCCATTGATGATTTGGGGCAGGCCAAGCGGGTGGAAATTGGCAAAGAAGAAACCACCATTATTGACGGTAAAGGTTCCAAAAAAGATATCACTGCCCGTGTTGAGGCCATTCGCCAGCAAGTTGAGGACACCACCAGCGATTATGACCGCGAGAAATTGCAAGAGCGCGTCGCCAAACTTTCCGGCGGTGTTGCTGTCATCAAAGTTGGCGCTGCCACCGAAGTGGAAATGAAAGAAAAGAAAGCGCGCGTGGAAGATGCCCTGCACGCCAC
The DNA here is from genome assembly GCA_051009095.1 of Gammaproteobacteria bacterium. Taxonomy (GTDB): domain Bacteria; phylum Pseudomonadota; class Gammaproteobacteria; order Tethybacterales; family Persebacteraceae; genus Doriopsillibacter. The sequence continues at coordinate 8,121 of JBPCWX010000297.1, forward strand.
CCGTGCTGCGGTGGAAGAAGGCATCGTCCCCGGCGGTGGAGTGGCGCTGATTCGCAGTCAAGACGTGGTAGCCAAGACCAAAGGCGACAATGATGACCAAAATGCCGGCGTGCGCATTGTGCTGCGGTCCTTGGAATCGCCGCTTGCTGCCATTGTCAGCAACGCCGGCGAAGAGGCGTCAGTGGTCGTCAATGCGGTGCGCGACAGCAGCGGCAATTATGGCTATAATGCCGCTAATGGCAAGTACGGCGATTTGCTCAAGTTGGGCATTATTGACCCCACCAAAGTAACCCGTTCGGCTTTGCAAAATGCGGCATCAATCGCCGGTTTGCTGCTGACTACGGATTGCTCCATTGTGGATCTGCCGAAAAAGGAAGCCCCGCCACCAGCGATGCCCGGTGGTATGGACATGTAATTTTGTTCAGCTACACACACCCTAAAAGCCCGCACTTAGGTGCGGGCTTTTTTTATGCCGCACTGCGGTTGTGGTGCTGAATCATCACGTCCCAATTTATCGGGTAAAATTTTTATCACCACGGCGGATATATTGCCTCCATCCAATATACCGATTAAAAGAAAGCGACCGGGCAAGGCCGGCTTATTGCTGAGAAAGAATATAACGCATTTGGCGCAAGGCTTGTCGGCGAAGACGGATAACAGCGGCACTGCGCGCGCGTCGACTGGCCAGATATTGTGCTTCGTCATATGGCACAACTTCTTCCACTGAAATACGTGCGGGCGGCGATTCTGCTAACTGATAGGTTAATTCATAGCGCACAAGATAGGCGCTTGCTTCTCCCGCCGCATTGGTGGATTCAATTTCATCGGAGATTTTTTCTTGCATTCGCAAAATCGGCGCATCTGTCGCTTGCCTGAGTTTCTCTTGTGCGACGGCGCGCAAGTCGTACTGAGCAGCTTCTATTTGCACCGGTATCACTGTCAACGGCGCGCCGCAAGCCGCCAACATCGCCAGCATGGATGCTGCGCCTAAGCGCCCAAATATTTGTCTTGCCAAAATCATGTGATTAGATATATCAGATATGGATTAAACAATACTTTGGGCTACTTTCGGATATAATTAAGGATTAGCGGCCGAGGTGGCGGAATTGGTAGACGCGCCGGACTCAAAATCCGGTGCTGGCAACGGCGTGAGGGTTCGAGTCCCTCTCTCGGTACCGCAAGAAAGGGCGCGTAGCTCAGTTGGTTAGAGTGCTACCTTGACATGGTAGAGGTCACCGGTTCGAATCCAGTCGCGCCCACCAGTTGATAAATCCACAAGGCACATAAATATTATTAAACGGCGGCATTTTAGCCGGAAAGATTGTTATCTTTTGCGGCGGGCGCGGCTTCGCTGCACAAGGTTAACCGCTGCGGGCAAGGCAACCGCCGCCATGAGCAATTTGAGTATATCGCCGGGAATAAAAGGAATGAGCCCTAATGCTAACACCGGTTTATCCCAGCCCACCACCGTGCCCAACCACAATAAACCGAAAATATAAAGCACCACATTGCCGATGAGCATCGCCAGTGCCGCAAAAATAAAATTGCGTCCCCATCCTCGTTCTGCCAGCCAACCGCAAACAGCGGCGGCAAAAACAAACCCGACTAAATAGCCGCCGGTTGGTCCCAGCAAAGCGGCAAAACCATTTTTGCCTTCGGCAAATACCGGCAACCCGGCAACGCCTTCCGCCAAATACAGCAACACTGTGGCAGCACCCAAAGTTGTGCCGTACGCCATGCCGACTAACACCACCATCATAGTCTGCATGGTGACCGGCACCGGCAGCAAGGGAACATAGATTTTTGCCGATGCCGCCAGCAGCAAGGATCCTACCGCCATAAGAACCACCGACCGCACCCAAGAATGCGTATGCGCCGGCCAGAGCAACTGTGCCAAGGTAAGCTGAGTGTTTTGTATCTGTGTCATTATCTTCTCTGGTTGATATAAATGATAAATTCTATCATTAAATTAACCTGGATAAGCGACCAAAAGCATAGCCAAACGCCAGCCCATTAAAATTATTGCAAAGCGGCGGGCAGTTATCATACCTAAGCGCAGTAATGGATAGCCGTTGCCAACCATGAAGTTATTCTTTTAAGAAGACAAATTATCAAATCATAAAAATTGCTTGACTTTGCTATTAAAAAATGGTTATTATTCGGTTAATACCGAAATGACTGGCATAACCGACATTATTCATAATGATTGCCCAGGGCGGCAGTTTATGGCCGCATGAAGATGGCCGACATAGCCTGGGTATTTGTCAATCCCGCCGCTCTGTTTCGGCGGGTGGCGCAAGACAAGCCATCGGCGCGGGCGGTGTTTTGGGGTTATGCGCTGTGGCTGGGGATGATGCCGCCGCTGTGCGCCTTTATCGGCGTTTCCGTGTTTGGCTGGCGTTTTGGCGTGGGCGAACCCATTTATATCAGCGCGGCAACAGCGTTGGCGGTGTCTGTTGCCTATTATGCCGCGCTGCTTATCGGCTATGCAGTCGCCGTTCGGCTAACGCGCTGGATGGCGCCCACCTATGGCGCTGATACCCATCTGGGATTACACGCCGCTTTGGTCGGCATTGTCGGCACCCCGCTAATGATCGGCGGTGTTTTGCATCTATACC
>JBPCWX010000298.1:0-3184 GCA_051009095.1 Gammaproteobacteria bacterium
CGCCGGCGGTAAATCGGCAATACAATGAGCAGCAAGCCGATGAGCAGCAATATTAAAGTGAGCGGGCGTTGATAGATAAAATGCGCCCCGTCAGCGATATTCACCGCACGGGCAAAATTGTTTTCCATCATGCCCCCTAAGATAAAACCGATGAGCAGCGGCGGCAAAGGATAGTCGGCAAAGCGCAGCAAGGTCGCCAAGCCGCCCAAACCCGCCAGCAGCAGCAGTTCGGTGGCATTGTTTTGGCCGATGTAGGCGCCCACCATGGCAAAAAACAACACGAAAGGAATGAGGTAGTTGCGCGGCACCGCCAGCAGTTTGGCGATGTAGGGAATGAGCGGCAAATTGAGAATCAACAGCACAATGTTGCCGATGTACATGGAAATAATGACTGACCAAAAAATCTCGGGATGGTCCTCCATCAGCCGCGGACCAGGATTAACATTTAAGGCAATGAGCGCGCCCAATAAAATCGCCGTGGTCCCGGAGCCGGGGATGCCCAAAGTCAACAGCGGCACAAAAGAGCCGGTGCAAGCGGCGTTGTTGGCGGCTTCGGGCGCCGCCAAACCCTTGATGGAGCCTTTGCCAAATTCCTCCTGCTCTGCGCCTTGGGCAATGTTGCGCTCCACCGCATAGCCCAAAAATGATGCGACTGTTGCCCCCGCGCCGGGCATGACCCCGATGAAAAATCCTTGCAGCGACTGCCGACCAATGACCGGGGCAATTTTTTTTGCCTCGTCCCGCGTGATCCGCAAATCATTAATATCATTGCCGCCGCTCCCTCCGCGTTTGGGGTTTAGCGCCAAAAAAAACGCTTCCGGCAGGGCGAATAAAGCCATGGCCAAAGTGATGAAATTCACGCCCGATTGTAAATCGGACAATCCCATGGTAAAGCGTGGGGCATGAAACAACGCCGATTCGCCCACTGTCGACAGCATCAGCCCTATGACCGTCATCATCAGCGCTTTGACCACCCGGCCCTCGCCGGCGAAAGCGGCAATGGCCGACAAACCGACAATCATCAGGGCGAAATATTCCGCTGAATGAAACAACAGGGCTGCTGAGGACAGGATCGGTGCAAACAGCATCAGCAAAATCGCGCCGATTGTGCCGCCGGCGAATGAGGCGATGGCGGCAATGGTTAGCGCTTTGCCAGCCTTGCCTTGGCGCGCCAAAGGATAGCCGTCAAAGGCTGTTGCCACCGTGCCCGCGACGCCCGGCGCGTTGATTAAAATGGATGAGGTGGAGCCGCCAAAAATCGCGCCGTAATAGACGCCGGCTAACAAAATCAGCGCCGCCGCTGGGTCGCCAATGGAGATGGCGACGGGAATCATAATGGAGATAATGGCAATCGGGCCCAAGCCCGGGAGCATGCCGATGAAAGTGCCGATAAGACAGCCGGCAAAAACAAAAATAAGGCTTTGCCAAGAAAAGGCGGTTTGCAAGCCTAAGAGCAAGCCTTCAAGCATGTCAATTTATGGCCCCGGCCACGGTTTCAAAAAAATGCCCAAGCCCTTTTCCGTCAGCAGCCAAATAATCAGGGCGGCGGCAAGCGCCACGGTAATCATTACCCAAATTTTGCGTTCGCCAAGGAGCCAGCTGGCGCCCGCTAAAAAAAACACCGTCGCCAGCACAAAACCCGCCGGACGCAGCAGCAGCGCATACAATACCATCGCCCCAAGCAATGATAATACGCGGACAATTTTATAAGCGTCCAAACTCTGCTGCTCCTGCTCTTGGGCGGGATGATGAGAGGGCGAAGAAAAAAGAATAATGAGCGATAGCGCCACGCCCAAAACGCTTAGAATCTGTGGCATGGTGTTCGGCAAAAATGACATGCCGCGCTCAAATGGCAGCAGGTGGTAATTATAGGCGGCGTAGCCATAGACCAGCGACACCGCCGCAAACAAGAGCGCCAGCCATTTATCCAACGCCATATTTTCTCCCGCCGCCTAAAATTTGCGCGGTATGACGGCAATCAAAGAAAGCCAAGTTTAGTCATTAATTTTTTAATGGCGTCTTCTTGGTTTTCCAAGAAAGCGATGAAGTCATCGCCCGAATTGTGAATATTGACCCAGCCATTGCGGGCGCGGACTTCTTCCCATTCGGGAGTATCGTACATTTTGCTCAGCACCATACGGAATTGCTGCACTTTGTCATCGGGCAAGTCGGGAGCGGCAAAAAAGCCGCGCCAGTTGACAAAATCCACATCATAGCCCTGTTCTTTGAGGGTGGGAGCGTCTGGATAGGCGGGCACCCGCTCGTCGGAGGTGACGCCGATAATTCTGACCTCTCCCGCTCTGGCTAATTCTACGGCCTCGGAAAAGCCGGTGGACACGGCGGCAATTTCGCCAGATAATAATGCGGCCAAGGCCTGACCGCCGGCATCATATGAGATATATTTGACCTTGGTTGGATCGTATCCCGCCGCTTCCATGGCCATGGCGGCGACCAGATGGTCCATGCTGCCGGGCACAGAACCGCCGCCGACTGCAACTTTTTTGGGGTTCTTTCCATAGGCGTCCGCCAAATCTCTGAATGATTTAATCGGGCTGTCTTTGCCGACAACAAAAGCGGCATAATCGCCGATGGTGCCGGCAACCATGGTTAAATCGCGGAAATTGTGCGGGAATATGCCGGTCAAAGAGCGAATAATGATCGGCGTGGAATTGACCATAAGGGTGTCTTGATTGGATTGGGCATTTTCGATTAAATAGCCGATGGCTTTGCCGCCGCCGCCGCCAGACATGTTTTCATATGATGCAGAGCCGACCATCTTCGCTTTGGTCAATGCTTCGCCGGTGCCTCGTGCGGTACCGTCCCAGCCGCCGCCGGCGCCGCCGGGAATGAGGAAGTGAATTTTTTCCACGTCTGCCGCATGGACGGATGGATTGACCAGCAGTAAAGTTGCCGCCAAGGCCATGACAAAGGGGCGCAATGCCGTGCGAAAGGCTGCCAAAATGTTAAAGTTCATGATGTTCTCTCCGGTTGTAAAGTTAAATAAGATAGGATTTTAAACCACAGTTTATTATATCGCAAAATTATTCATGGCGAATAAATGCCTGAGTGATTAATTTTATAACTCAGTTTATCGCCAAGGTTTGCCATCAGGATTGGGCGGCAATTCTTGGAATTATATATTTTATTGTTTGTTTCGCCCGCAAGATTTTATATAATATATTAT
>JBPCWX010000299.1:0-8517 GCA_051009095.1 Gammaproteobacteria bacterium
CCCCTTCACCCGCTGCCGCTTTGGATTTTTCCAACAAAGCAGCAGTGCCGACAAAACCCGCCATTTGCGGTATCTGCTGCTGTGAGGCAATGTGAACCGAAGCCACTGCTGTTTGCGTGATGCCGTCACCATCCGCCACCTGAATGGTTAGCGTGTATTGGCCAACCTGAGATTGGCTGGTGGTAATGGACAGTTCACCCGTGTTAGTGTCGATGGCAAAATAATTTGAGTCGTTGCCTCCAATGATATTATAGGTATGGTTGCCTACGCCGCCTTGTGCCGCCATATGGTACAAAGCATATGGCAATCCGGCAATAGCCGGCAATGGCGGCGCATCGAACAAAGCGAGACAGCCATTACCACTGCCAAAAGTTACATATGCAGGGTCGGCAATGCCCAAATTACTTCTTTGGTTTGCAAATGAGCATGCGTTATTATCTAAATACAAAAATGCCAAATTGCCCAAGTGGCCAAACATGCCTCTCGGCAAAGCAGCCAAATAGTTGTCTTGCAGCCCTAGCCTTTGCAAGTTTCCCAAATGGTCAAACACGCCTCTCGGCAAAAAAGCCAAAGCGTTGTTATCCAAATCCAGTCTTTGCAAACTGCCCAAGTTATCAAACACGCCATTCGACAAAGTAGCCAAGGCGTTGTGACCTAAATATAGTTCTGTCAAATTGCCCAAGCCATCAAATACACTAATCGGTAAAGCGGTCAAGGCGTTGCTACTCAAATCCAGATATTGCAAAGTCCCCAAACTATCAAACACATCCGGCAAAGTGGTCAAAGCGTTGCGATATAAATGCAGCTCTTGCAAATTGCCCAAACCATCAAATACGTTATTCAGCAAAACAGTCAAAGTGTTGCGATGTAAATACAGCCATTGCAAATTGCCCAAGCCATCAAACACATCACTCGGTAAAACAGCCAAGTCGTTGCTACTCAAACGCAGATATTCCAAATTGTCCAAGCCATCAAACACTTCGCTCGGTAAAGTGGTCAAATTGTTGCCATTTAAATGCAGATATTCCAAATTTTCCAAGCCAGCAAACACATCACTCGGCAAAGCGGTCAAGGCGTTGCTATACAAACCTAGCCTTTGCAAATTGCCTAAACCATTAAACACACCGCTCGGCAAGGTGGTCAAGGCGTTTTGAGATAATCCCAGCCTTTGCAAAGTCACCAAACCACTAAATACACCACTTGGCAAAGTGGTCAGGGTGTTTTGAGATAACGCCAGTCCTTGCAAACTCTCCAAACCACTAAATACACCACTCGGCAAAGTGGTCAAGGCGTTTTTCTTTATAAGCAACTCTTGCAAATTTCCCAAACTACCAAACACACCGCTCGGCAAAGTGGTCAAATTGTTGCTTTCTAAATGCAACTCTTGCAAATTTCCCATACTATCAAACACACCGCTCGACAAAGTGGTTAAATTGTTTTCATTTAAATACAACTCTTGCAAATTGGCCAAACTATCAAACACACTGCTCGGCAAAGTGGTCAAATTATTGCTTTCTAAATCCAACTCTTGCAAATTTCCCAAACCGTCAAAATCTCCGTGTTGCAAGGATGTTATGCCACTATCATAAAGATATATGGCATTAATATTTGCCAAATCCGCACTGGTCACCTTGGCGCAATCTGACTTTTCTGCTTGCGACATAATCTCGTCCCGCACTTGCTGCGTACGCAAGCACACCGGCCATTCATAAACGCGCACAACAAATTCACCGTCACTTGCCACAATGGATAAACTTATATCGATGCCCGTCAATACACTCAACTGCGCCAATGTTTGCCCTTCGGGGATGAGCAAAGAGCAATGCCCATTGTCGCATGAAATTCCTGCATCGCTGCCCAACACCTTCAACGTGTAATCACCGGTGTCACTCTTGACCGACAATAACACCACATGATCAGCCTGCGGGGGGTCTGACAAAGTTATACTAATAGTGGTTCCTTTGCCCGCTGCCGCATCGGGTCCGTAGATAACATTACTGCTGCCGACAAAATTTGCCACTGGCGGTGCTTCCACCACCACTGTGGCTATCACCGTCACCAGCCGATTGGTGTAGCCGTAGCCGCTCAACATATCGCCAAGGCGGTCTTCTGCCACCACCGTATACGATAATGTTAGTGGCCCCTGCGGTCCTTCAACCGCTATTTTTGCGCCATGCCGAGGATAATATTGCGTGCCGATTCTATCGCTGGCCAAAGCCGCGCCATTGGTCAAAGAAAAAGACGGTGCCACCCCATAATTTGCGATTACTGAGCCAACATCGCCGGTATAACGATGCGCTACTGTTACTATCATAAAATCATCAAACTTAAACTCTTGCGCCTTTATGGGTGTTTGCCCATCAGCAAGCCACGCGGCATCATTCAGCGCCAAAAAGTTAACACCCCCGCGCGGCGCAAATTGCGCCGACCCTTCATCAATGACCAAATACCACTCTCCGCCTTGACTGCGGGAAAATATCCTCGTCCCGATGGGCATAATCGGCACAATGGCTTCGACCACGCCGTCCTTTCTAAACACATATGCCAAAGACACTTTTGCCCCCGCCGCCGTATCGCGAACAAAATCGCTGTCGCCTTCCAAAGACACTGCAACCGCACCATTCCCATTCCCAACAAAAGATGCCTGACTGCCGCCATAAATGGTAATTGCCCAAGCATTATCAGGCGACATCAAAGCCACCGTAGATTCGGCCGTTGCTGACACCAGCACCCCTGAACTCGATTTAGGATTAAACTTAAACATTATCCCGTTTGTAATGCTTTGCTCCTGCCCCTGAGAGATAAAAACCGCACCGCCACTTTGCACCTCAATCATATGGGAAGATTCCACGGTCACCGTGGCTACCGCCGTAGCGGCAATGTTGTGGGCATCGGCAATTTCCACCGTCAAACGATATTCGCCCTCTACCGCATCTGCCTGAATTGATAAAGTGCCGTTTTCATATGCAAAACCAGGCGGAATATCTGGCGTTACGTATGTATATGGTCTTTTGCCGCCTTGAGGCAAAAATATATACACTATTTCCGCCACCCCCGCCGCCGCATATAACAATGGCGGATTTATGACCGATATTTTCCCCAATATGACTTCCACCCTAATCGTTGCCGCCACCATCAAATTATCATAAGCAGGATTTAATAATTTAAAATCATCTTCCAAATATACGGTGACATCAAGGGTAGTGGTGTCATTAATATTTGCCGTCAAATACAGTGCGCCATCGCCGTATTCATCCATGGCAAAAGCGTTGATGGCATTACTCACTTGCCATTTGGTCCGCACTTGAATATTTTTCGCTTGCAAAGTAATAACCACTTGCGGAGGATTGACTTGTAATTGTCTGCCCTCTTGCATTTGAATGCGGCGCGGCGGCGATAATCCAAGTTGCCCATCATTGCGGGCGGCATATCGCGCGCGGGGGGGGGTGACCTCAAAATCATTGCCCAAAAAACCTTGTCCTGTGGGCACTGTGGACGCGATAGGCGGTTTTATCTCCCCAAAATTTATGACCGCCGCCCCGGACACCCCACAAAGTAAAAGGGCGAATAAAATAATCGCGGCAAAACGGCACCATTGGCCGGCCGCACTTGTGAGTGGTATTTTGAAAAGATTATATATGGTCACAAAAATCGCTCCTATCCTTTTTTATGGATTATCCTCTTTTTTTCAATGTCAACCTAAAAATATGACTTGCGGACGGCAAAGCGCACCCCCCCGCCCCGGCAAAAACAGTCACTACTGTTTCTTCTCGTCGGTGTCTTTGCTGTCAGTATCAGCGGAGGTTTCTGTGGAAGTTTCACTAACTTCAGTCACTTCCCCCTCTTGGGCTTCTTTTGTGGTGTCATCAGCCTCACTGCCTTCACCGCCGGCATCATCATCTGCCGCCGCTGCTGTCGGCTCGGCTTGTTTTTGTGCCGCTTCTTTTTCCGCCGCTTTTTTCGCCAACCGTTCTTGGGCAGCAGCAGCACGCGCTTTGGCTTTGCCTTCCGCCACTTCAGCCGCTTCCGTTTCTATTTTTACTTGCGCCTCCATCTCCTCCGCCGTTGGCTTATCGACAAACTCCACCAATGCCATCGGCGCACTGTCACCCTTGCGATAGCCACATTTCAAAATCCGCACATAGCCCCCCGGACGAGAGGCAAAACGCTCACCCAAAGCATCAAATAGTTTGCTCACACTATTTCGATCCTGCAAACGCGCAAAGGCCAGCCGACGATTGTGCACGCTCGGTTTCTTGCCCAATGTAACCAGCGGTTCAATAAAACGCCGCAGCTCTTTACCCCGCGCCAGCGTTGTTTTAATCCGCTCATGGCGAATCAGCGCCACGCACAAATGGCGCATCATCGTACGACGGTGCGCCCCGTCCGTTATATTTAATTTGCGTTGACCGTGACGATGACGCATTGGCTTAGCGCGGTAGTTTCCAATTCGGCATATCCATGCCGATGTCCAAATCGCGCTCCACCAAAGCCTGCTTAATTTCCAGCAATGACTTGCGCCCCAAATTCGGCGTCCGCATCAAGTCGCGCTCTGTCTTTTGCACCAGTTCTCCGATATAACGAATGTTTTCCTGCCGCAAGCAATTTTGAGAACGCACCGTTAATCCCAGCGTCTCCACTTTCTCTGAAAACAAAGGATGCAGTGCTGTCGCGTCCCGCCGTTTCGCCGCGCTTTCCACCGGCTGTATGTCCTCTTCGCCGATACCGGCAAACACTCTAAACTGATTGATTAAAATCTGAGATGCTTTCTTAATAATCTCCTCGCACGTAAAAATGCCATTGGATTCTATATCCAGCACCAATTGATCCAAGTCCACCCGATTTTCGTGACGCGCCGATCCCACAGTAAAACTCATCTGTCGCACCGGGCAAAAAGAAGCGTCCAAATACAACACCCCCCCCCGCTTAGCATCGCCCTCTGCCAGCGATGCCGGCACATAGCCGACGCCGCTTTCCACAACAATCTCCATATCCAAATTACCCCCCTTGGCCAATGTTGCCAAAATGTGGTCAGCATTCACAATCTCCACATTGTGCGGCAGTTGAATATCAGCGGCGGTCACCGTGCATGGTCCTTTTTTAACCAATTTCACGGTTTCACGGGTGCTGTCATTTAGTTTGAAGACAACATTTTTGAGGTTTAAAATCAACCATATCACCTCTTCGCGCATACCCTCTACACGGTCATATTCGTGCATGATGCCGTCAATCTTGGCCTCTGTAGCCGCATAGCCGGGAATGGAAGACATCATCACTCGGCGCAAGGCATTGCCCAAAGTATGGCCAAAACCACGCTCCAAAGGCTCGATCGTCACCCGTGACGTCAGCGGCCCCAAGGCGCGCACATCAGCAATCGTCGGTTGCAAAATAGTCGTGTTTGTCATGCCATTTCCTTATTTGGAATAATACTCAACAATCAAATTGGTGTTAATATCTTGTGCCACCAACTCCAGCGGCGGCAACTCCCGATACACGCCCCGCCCACCGTCAAAGTCCACCTCCATCCATTCGGTCGTCGGCATGGTCTGCGCCAAAGACACCGCATCTTTCACCATCTGCCGACCACGCGCTTTGTCCGTCAAAGACACCGACTGCCCCACCGCCACTTGACACGATGGAATATTAATCGGTTTGCCATCCACCAACACCATTTTATGTGACACCATCTGCCGCGCCTGTGCCCGCGTAACGGCAAAACCCATACGATAAAGCACATTATCCAACCGCGACTCCAACATTTGCATCAGCGCCGTCCCCGTTGCTCCCCGCGCCCGATCGGCACGATGATAATAATTGCGAAATTGCCGCTCCAACAAACCATAAATACGGCGCAATTTTTGCTTTTCCCGAAGATGATCCAAATAATCGGTGCGGCGTGAACCGCCACTCCGTTTGTTGCCGCCGGGCGAAGTTTTAAGACGGCATTTTTTCTCCAATAACTTAACGCCGCTTTTGAGAAAAAGATCGGTTCCTTCGCGCCGCGCCAATTTACAAGTGGGGCCAATATATCGAGCCATTATCGTATCCTCCGATTTAGACGCGCCGCCGCTTAGGGGGGCGGCAGCCATTATGCGGCATGGGTGTTACATCGGTGATGGAACTAACTTTAAATCCTATCGCATTAAGCGCCCGCACCGCCGAATCGCGTCCCGACCCAACGCCTTGCACGCGCACTTCAACATTTTCCACGCCCATCTCTTGCGCTTTTTTACTCACCTCATCCACTGTAACTTGCGCCGCATAGGGTGTGCCTTTACGCGCTCCCTTAAAGCCCGCAGAACCAGTCGTCGCCCAAGCCAGCACATTACCTTGCCGGTCAGCAAAAGTGACAATGGTGTTATTAAATGTGGCAGTGATATGCACCACCGCATCATGCACTATGCGCTTAATTTTTTTTCCAGTACTTTTTGCCATAACCTTATTGATTCCAATGTCAGAATGATATTATTTTTTGACGCGAATACGCCGCGGACCCTTGCGGGTGCGGGCGTTGGTGCGGGTGCGCTGTCCTCGCACCGGCAAGCCATGCCGATGTCGCAAACCGCGATAACAACCCAAATCCATCAGCCGCTTAACATTCATCGATACCTCGCGGCGCAAATCTCCCTCAATGACAAATTTACCTATTTCAATGCGAATGGCGTCTTTTTTGGCATCATCCAAAGCGCCCAGCCGTATCGCCGGCGATACGCCGGCACGGGCGCAAATATCGCGCGCGCGGGCACGGCCAATGCCATAAATCGCCGTCAATGCGATTTCTGCATGTTTGTATTCGGGGACAACAATGCCGGCAATGCGTATCATAACAGACTTAGATTATAGCAGTTTTTTAACTTGCCAACAAATTTTTTGCAAAAAAAATCGCATCAACCCTGCCGCTGCTTGTGGCGGGCATCCTTGCAAATTACCCACACCCGCCCATTGCGGCGGATCACGCGGCAATGGCGGCAAATACGCTTGACTGAAGAACGAACTTTCATGGCTGTTTCCTTTCTGTTAAAGGTCTGTTATTTTTCACGGTAAACAATACGCCCTTTGCTGATGTCGTATTCACTCAGCTCGACGCGCACCTTGTCGCCGGGCAATACTCGAATATGGCGCATCCGCATCTTGCCCGAAGCGTGGGCGGTGATAAGATGACCAGTTTCTAACTTCACACGAAAAGTGGCGTTGGGTAATAAATCCACTACATTACCAATAATTTCAATTTTATCGCCCGTGGCCACGCTATTTTTTTCCCGGCATGTTTTTGAGCAAACTGCCATATTGATGAGTCAACAAATAATGCTGCACTTGCTCCATAAAATCCATTGACACTACCACCATAATCAGCACCGACGTACCGCCAAAAATGGAAGCAATGCTCAGCTGCGAAAACAACATCTCGGGCACCAAACACACCACCGTAATATATACCGCCCCAATGAGCGTTAGGCGACCCACTATTTTTTCCAGATAAGAAAGCGTTTGTTCACCGGGGCGAATGCCGGGGATAAAAGCGCCACTCTTTCGCAACATATCGGCATTATCTTTGGCATTATACACCAAGGACACAAAAAAGAATGCAAAAAAGAAAATAGTCGTCGCCAACATCAGAAAATACAGCGGCGTACCGCGTTGCATATATGCACTCAAATCGCGTAGCCACTCGGAACCGCCCGCTGAGCTAAACGCCAGCACGGTGGTTGGAAAAGTAATAATTGCATATGCAAAAATGGCCGGCATCACACCACCCATATTAACTTTGAGCGGCAAATAAGAAGCCTGCCCGCCCATCAAACGATTACCCACCTGCCGCTTGGCATAGTTAATGAAAACGCGCCGCTGACCTCGTTCCACATACACCACAGCCGCCAAAATGCCGGCGGCAAACAACAAAATACCAATGACCGTAAAAGGACCATAGGTTCCCAGTCGCACCTGCTCAAATAACTGCCCCACTGCCAGCGGCAAGCCAGAAACAATGCTGGCAAAAATCAGCAGCGAAATACCGTTGCCAATACCGCGTTCGGTAATTTGCTCACCCAACCACATCAAAAACATAGAGCCGCCCAACATGCCAATCATTGCCGTCAGGCGAAAAGCGGCACCCGGCGTTTCCACCACTTCCAAACCCTCCAAACCCAGCGCAAAGCCGTACGATTGAAACAGCGCCAGCGGCACCGTAAACAGCCGTGTATATTGATTGATTTTGCGCCGTCCCTGCTCGCCTTCTTTGCGCAGTTCTTCCAAATAAGGAACGGAATACGAAGCCAGCATCATAATAATTGATGCGGTGATATAAGGAAAAATCCCCAGCGCCATGACACTGGCTCGCGACAGCGCCCCGCCCGAAAATAAATTGAGATAATCCAGCAAGCCGCTCGACCCCTCGGCAAAAACCGATTGCAAGCTGGCGTAGTCCACCCCCGGCACCGGCACATGCGAACCGATGCGGAATACCACCAAGGCGCCTAGCAAAAATGCTATGCGGGATTTTAAGTCTGACAGTGGGTT
>JBPCWX010000300.1:0-4683 GCA_051009095.1 Gammaproteobacteria bacterium
AAACAATTTTTAATGCAATACCTGCAAAAAACCGTAAAATTCCATATCCTTTGACTGATAATCTGAGTTCCCCGCTTTTAATGAACGGCAAACATCACCCAACAAAAATGATACAATCCCTATTATGCAAGATTTGACGGCAACCATAGCGGAGCATTTTGACGGCGACCATTTTACCGCCGTCGAATCGCTGGGCGAGATCACCCTCACCGCACCAGCCGACAACCTCGTTGACACCATGCGACTATTGCGCGATCATGAAGATTTTCGCTTTGTTCAATTAATGGACATCGCCGGCATGGATTATTCTGAACACCCCGCATATGCGGGAAAGAAATTCGCCGCTGTTTATCACCTCTTATCTCTTGCCTACAATCGGCGGCTGCGCGTGCGTGTTTTTTGCCAAGATGAAGACCTGCCGCAATTACCATCCGTCACCGATATTTGGCCAGGCGCCGATTGGTTTGAGCGCGAAGCCTTCGACTTATACGGCATTGTCTTTCATGGCCACAAAGATTTGCGGCGTCTACTAACCGACTATGGCTTTGTCGGTCATCCTTTTCGTAAAGATTTTCCCATCTCCGGCCATGTGGAGATGCGCTATGACCCAGAAAGAAAGCGGGTGGTCTATGTGCCGGTCAGTATCCCCCCGCGCGAAGTAACACCTCGCATCACACGCGAAGAATCTTTTGGCCAAGGACGAGATGAGCATGGCTGAAATTCGCAACTACACCATGAATTTTGGTCCGCAGCACCCGGCGGCGCACGGTGTTTTACGCCTGGTGCTGGAATTGGACGGAGAAGTCATTGAGCGCGCCGACCCGCATATCGGTTTGCTGCATCGCGCCACCGAAAAATTGGCGGAGCAAAAAACCTATATTCAATCCATCCCCTATATGGATCGGCTGGATTATGTCTCCATGCTGATCAATGAGCACGCTTATATTTTGGCCATTGAAAAATTAGCTGGCATCACCCCGCCCTTGCGCGCTCAATACATACGGGTTTTGTTTGATGAAATCACCCGCATTTTGAACCACTTGCTGTGGCTGGGTGCGCACGCCTTGGACATTGGCGCAATGAGCATGTTTTTATATACCTTTCGTGAGCGTGAAGATCTGATGGATTGTTATGAAGCCGTCTCCGGGGCGCGCATGCACGCGGCATATTATCGCCCCGGCGGAGTGTATCGCGATTTGCCGGGCACCATGCCCCAATATCAGCCGTCCCGCTTCAAAAGTGCCGCCGAGGTGCAAAAACTGAATGCCAATCGGCAAGGCAGTTTGTTGGATTTTATCGCCGATTTTGCGCATCGTTTTCCGTCTCGCATAGATGAATATGAAACATTACTCACCGATAACCGCATTTGGAAACAGCGCACGGTAGACATTGGTGTGGTATCACCCGAGCGGGCGGTGGCATTGGGTTTTACCGGTCCCATGTTGCGCGGCAGCGGCGTGGTCTGGGATTTACGCAAAAAACAGCCATATGAGGTCTACGGCAAAATGGATTTTGATGTGCCGGTGGGAATGAACGGAGATTGTTATGACCGCTATTTAGTGCGGGTGGCCGAAATGCGCCAATCTAACCGCATTGTTACACAGTGCATAGAATGGCTGCGGCAAAATCCTGGGCCGGTGATTGTGGAAAATTACAAAGCCGCCCCGCCCAAACGCGAAAACATGAAACTGAGCATGGAAGAATTAATCCACCATTTCAAATTTTTCACCGAAGGCATGCACGTGCCGGCGGGTGAAGCATATTGCGCAGTGGAACACCCCAAAGGAGAATTTGGCATCTATTTGGTATCAGACGGCGCCAATAAACCGTATCGGTTAAAAATTCGCGCCCCCGGTTTTGCCCACTTGTCGGCGATGGATGAAATGGTGCGCGGCCATATGTTGGCGGATGTAGTCAGCATCATCGGCACCATGGATGTTGTCTTTGGGGAGATTGACAGGTAATGTCCGCCGTCCGTGCCACAGCGGGCTATGCCCTGGGCGGCATTGGCGTCACCCTGCGGCATTGGGCGGGATGGATTAGGAGGGCATGTTGAGTAATTCCACTTCATTATCAAGCGAATCATTAGCGGCGATTGACCGTGAAGTTGCCAAATATCCGGCGGGCAAACAGGCCTCGGCGGTGATGAGTGCCTTACGCATTGCGCAAAAGGAAAAAGGCTGGCTCGCCAAAGAAACCATTGAGTTTGTCGCTGATTATTTACAAATTCCAGCCATTCGCGCCTTGGAAGTGGCGACTTTTTATAACATGTACAATTTGCAGCCGGTGGGAAAACGCAAATTATGCATATGCACCAACTTGCCCTGTGCGCTGATGGGAGCGACCAAAACGGCGGCGGCTTTGCAAGAGTCACTGGGCATAAAATTTGGCGAAACAACCAAGGATGGCGAATGGACGCTGCGTGAGGGCGAGTGCTTTGGCGCCTGTGGCGACGGGCCGATAGTCATTATCAACAATGAAAAAATGCACGGCGGCATAACCGCGGAAAAAGTGCCGACATTTTTGGAAGAATTGCGGCATAAGGTTTAAGCAGCACCCAAAAGCGGACGGCATAAAAATCCGCTGCTTGATATAAAAACATAACAGCGATAATGCCCATCAAAAAAGCAGATCGCTCAATTATCCTCTTTTGTTTGCTTGGCCACAGGGCGCAACTGTGGAAATAAAATCACATCACGGATAGAAGGCGTATCGGCAAAAAGCATCGTCAACCGATCGATGCCGATACCGCCGCCGGCATTGGGCGGGAGACCATATTGCAAGGCGGTAATGTAGTCATCATCATAGTGCATGGCTTCTTCATCACCGCCGCTTTTTAATTCCGCCTGCCGCCGAAAAATCTCCGCCTGTGCATCCGCATCGTTGAGTTCCGAAAAACCATTGACCAATTCGCGCCCGGCAACAAACAACTCAAAACGCTCCGCTTGCTCAGGATGGTTTGGCTTGCGGCGCGCCAGCGGCGATGCGGCGGCGGGATAGTCCACCAAAAAAGTCGGCTCCTGCAAAGTGTCCTCCGCCAAATACTCAAACAGCAATAACTGCAATTCGCCCATCGTCCGCCCTGCCGTTTCCACCCCTTCCGCAACCAAGCGCGCCCGCAAAAAATCCGCATCTTGTAATTGCGCCTCAGTGATGTCAGGGTGCGCCCGCCGCACCGCCTCAGTCGGCGACAAGCGCGCAAAAGGACGGCGAAAGCTCAGCGTCTGACCTTGATAAGTCATTTGCTCGCCGCCCGTCAAACCGACCACCAAACCATGCAGCAATTCCTCCGTCAGCTCCATAAAATCCTCGCAAGTATGATAGGCGGCATTAAATTCCAACATCGTAAATTCGGGATTGTGGCGGGTGGATACGCCTTCATTGCGAAAATTGCGGTTAATCTCAAAAACCCGATTGAAGCCGCCGACCAGCAGCCGTTTAATATATAACTCTTGCGCGATACGCAGATAAAAATCACAACCGAGGGCGTGGCAATGGGTGATAAAAGGGCGCGCCGCTGCACCGCCGGGAATGGGCTGCAAAATCGGCGTCTCCGCCTCTAAATAATCGCGGGCATGAAAAAAATCACGGATGCGGCGGATAATATCGGCACGCATGGCAAAAACAGCGCGTTCGGCGGGATTGGCCAGCAAAGACACATAACGGCGGCGATAGCGCAGGTCTGGGTCAGCAAGCCCATGGAATTTTTCCGGCGGCGGCAGCAGGGACTTCACCAACAGGCGCAGGTTGGCGGCGCGCAAAGTCAATTCATCGGTGCGCGTCTTAAACAGCACCCCTTCGCCGGCAATAATATCGCCAATATCCCATTCGCCAATGGCGGCGAAAGATTCTTCCCCCAGAATATCGCGTGCCGCATAAATTTGCAACCGCGCCGCCCCGTCTTGCACGGTAAAAAATATCGCCTTCCCCATTTGTCGCCTGAGCATAAGCCGCCCGCCGATTTGCGCCGCTGGTGATTCGGCGGCTAATTGTTCTCTGCTTTTTTCGCCATGCAAGGCGCGCAACTCAGCCGCCGTGTGCGAAGGCTTAAAGTCATTCGGATAAGCGTCCCCCTGCTCTCGCAGGCGGGCTAATTTTTGGCGGCGGACGGCGTGCAAGTCATCGGTCATGAGTAATGGGTTGTGATTAAAACTGTTATTGTATAGGATAGCGGGAAATTTTGCTCATTATAGAATTAATCGCCCACGATTTTGGTCTTGACAAAATACAGATTTTGTGTCATATAAAGATAAGATAACCGCATATATTGGGAAATTTTGTTAAAATTTATGTTAATATCATAGTTAAATCAATAAATTTGGTCAATTAAAAAGGTAGCAACATGAATTGCGATATTTACAAATCAAGCACCAAGGGTGTCTACATCTTTGTCCCTGCCAAATCGTCGCCGGCAACATGTTTGCCAAAGGCAACACTGGCCAAACTTGGGGCTTTATCACTTTTTAAATCTATTGAATTAAAACCTGATAGCCCCATTATCGTCGCAGACGCAACAGAGGTTATTCGGAATATAGAGAAAAAAGGGTTTCATGTACAGGAACCAGAATTTCTCGTAAACACAAAAGAAACTTCAACAGTTTCAGAGGCTGGTGCCGCAATAGGAGGAGGAATGATTGGGGCTAGCTTTGGCCCAGTTGGTGCGATTGCTGGAGCAGTATTAGG
>JBPCWX010000301.1:0-5761 GCA_051009095.1 Gammaproteobacteria bacterium
GTCGGCTCAATCAGGCGGTTGATATGGCGAATGAGGGTGGACTTGCCGGAGCCGGACAATCCCATCACACAAAAAATTTCCCCTTCCTCCACATCAAAGGAAGCATCGGCCACGCCCACCGCGCAGCAAAATTCGGACAAAATTTCGCCCTTATCCAAGCCGCGCCGGTGCATAGCGGCAAGCGCCTGCTCCGCCTTGTCGCCAAAAATTTTCCATAACTGGCGGCAACTAATGATACTCATGCCATAACCTCATAGTTTTCTCCTTTTGGTCATTGTAGTATATTTTATACCTAGTTTGTACGCTCAGCGAATAATTTGTATTTGTTTTTCCAAGGTGCCGCATCTGTTTGGGCAGTTGATTGTTAATCTCACTTTAATCTCATTCCTCCAACGCTTGCGGATTCCATTATGAAACGCAACAATGGGTTTTATCAAAAGCAAGCAATGCGAAGTGTTGAAACCGGCGATTGCAATTCATAGTGGAATCTGCGACACATTCTCACCCTCCGCACTTGTGGGGGGTGGGATAATAAGTAAAGATACCCCCCCGCAAGTGCTAAAGCACTTACCCCCTGAAGCGGGGGGTGAGCGTTAAAGCAATCCCTGTTCGCGATAATACTGCTCGGCTCCGGGGTGCATGGGCACATCCAGCGTATCATATCCTTTGAGCGCAGTTTCCAAGCGGATAACTTTACCTTTGGCATGGCCATTGTCCAGCAATTTACGCGCCGTTTTGCTCCACAACGCCTGCGTAACTTCATAAATCAATTCATCCGGCAAATCACCGCGCACGGCAAGCATCCCGCTAACCGCGATAGTGTTGACATCATAATTGACACTCGGATAAACGCCGGCGGGAATGGTGGAAGGGACATAATAGGGCAAAACACCGAGAGCCGTCTTGACCTCATCGCCCGTCATGGAATACAGCTCCAAGCCTTTGGTGCTGTCCAGCTGAATAATCGCCGCCACCGGCGTGCCGGCCGCATAAAAATAGGCGTCCAACTGACCATCAGCAATGCGCTGGGCGCTTTGGGCGTTATTAAGCTCCGCCGCATCATAATTATCACGATTGAGCCCATACTCGCCCAAAATCAATTCCACCGCCACTTGTGTCCCGGAGCCGGCTTCGGCGATGCCCACCCGTTTGCCTTTCAAATCGGCAAGACCGTTTAATTTTGTTCCCTGAGGCATGACCAAGTGCATGTCTTCGGGAAACAGATTGGCCAAAAACCGCAAATTTTTCTTGGGATTGTCGGCAAACTTCCTTTTGCCGTGATAGGCATCATACAACTGTCCGGAGCTGGTCATACCGGCTTCCAAGTCGCCGGCATTGACGGCATTGCAGTTATGCACCGATGCCGTGGTGGATTGCGCCATCGCCACCAGATTCGGCACTCCGCAATTACCGCCTTTGTCGCACGGCCGCGAGCCCGGCGGATTGGAAATAGCGTTGGCAATAATGCCGCCAACCGGAAAATAAGTGCCGCCTGCTCCACCCGTGCCAATGCGAAAAAATCGCATCTCCTGGGCCTGCGCCATATGCGTCAAACTGCCGGCTGCCGCAACCCCGCCAATGGCGAATGCCGTTTTTAGAAAACGCCGCCGTGTCATGTGGTGATTGATTTTGTTTTGCATTTTTTGCTCCTTGATTGACTTGTTGCTAAATTCCATACATTTAACCATAACACATATTTATCTTATCATCCCAAACCATAACAAATTTTATTTTACCGCCATATGTTATAGTTTTGTCCGTCATTCTTGGGGTTAATGTTGATGCCAAATTCTCACTGCCGTTATCTATTTCCATATGTCAAATTTATTTTACCGCTTGCGCCGCGGCTTTGCGGGGCATAAAACCAAGACGCTCAGCAAACGCTCTTTGATGTAAGATTAGATTATGCTCAATATTATTATCCGCAATTTATCTTAGCCGCCATGCCGCCAACCGCCAACATCGCCGACCTCGAAGCGATAGAACGCAAATATGATGACACGCTGGCAACCCGCGACAACGGCCCTCTGGTGTCACGCTTTCTATATTGGTTTTCCGTGGTCTTTGCCGCCTATCACATCTGGACGGCGGGTTTTGGCACGCCGGTGGATCATCGGCATATGGGCATTCATTTAACGGGTTTGTTTATTATGATTTTTTTGTCATATCCGTTCATTAAATCTCCGCGAATTATGAAATATCGCCCGCCCACCCGATTACGCTGGGGCAATGTCCCGGCGGGCGATTGGTTATGCGCCCTCTTAGGAGTCGCCGCCGCTTTGTTTTTGTGGCTGTCTTGGGGCGGTCTGCAAATCGGCCCCTGGACAATCCCCGACCAAGCCCTGCGGCAAGGCTTGCCGACCGTGCCGGACATTATTTTTGGCACGGTCCTCATCATCCTAACGCTGGAAATCGCCCGCCGCACCATCGGCATCATATTGCCCATCATCATTCTCGTATTCGCCATTTATGCTCTTTTTGGGCCACAGATGCCTTTACAGATCCTGCAACATCCGGGGGTTAATTGGCGGCAGTTTGTCAACAACATATATTTTCCCAATTCTGGCATCTTTGGCGTTACGCTGTGGGTGGTGTCCACCGTAGTTTTTCATTTTGTGGTTTTTGGCGTGGTGGCGCAACGCATGGGATTGGGCAAGTTTTTCATCGACAACGCCATGATTTTAGCCGGCCGTTATGTGGGCGGCCCGGCCAAGGTCAGCGTGGTGTCATCCGCATTTTTTGGCACCATCTCAGGATCTTCCATCGCCAACACAGTATCCACCGGTTCCCTCACCATTCCCAACATGAAACGATTAGGTTATCCGCCGCATTTTGCCGGCGGGGTGGAAGCGGCGGCAAGTGCGGGCGGACAAATTACTCCGCCGATTATGGGCGCGGCGTCTTTTTTAATGGCTGAATTTTTGGAAACACCCTACACCACCATTGTCATAGCCGCCACCGTCCCCGCCCTCATGCACTATATCGGCGTGCTTTCCATCGTTCATTTCACCGCCAAACGGCTGAAGTTAAATCCCTATCTACCTTCACAAATTCCTCTTTTGCTTGATGTTTGGCGGCAAGGCTGGCAGCATACCATTCCACTGCTTGGCTTGCTCATTGTGCTGTTTAGTGGCTACACTCCCAATATGGCGGCTTTTATCGGCTTAGGGCTGTGTGCCTCATCCGGTTTTGCCACTGCCTCCAGACCGCTAACGCTCATCATTCCCGCGAGTCTGATGTTTTTTATTTTATGGAAGGCTTCCTATGGCAGTTTTTCACCCGTATTTGCCGGCCTCTTAGCCGGCTTGGTCATTGTGTCCTTGCTGCACCGCGGTCCGCGGCAAGACTGGCGCGGTTTGTTCGCCAGCCTGCATGTTGGCACCCGTTATGCGCTTGCGGTCGGGGCGGCGGCGGCGGCGGTCGGCATTGTGGTGGGCGTCATCAACACCACCGGGCTTGGCTTTCGCTTGGGCTTTATGGTCACCAGCGGCGCCCATCAGTTGGCGGAAACGATTTATGCCGCAGTGAGTTGGCTGCCGTCCGATTTTATCGCCCAAGAAAACATCCAAAAGTTTTTATCCTTGGTGCTGGTGGCCATTGCCTGCATTTTAATGGGCGCCGGCTTACCCACCACAGCGCTTTATATCATGCTGGTTTCCGCCGCTCAGCCGGCACTGTCACAATTAGGCATTCCTCCTTTAGCCACGCATTTATTTGTGCTGTATTATGGCGTCATCTCCGAAATTACCCCACCCGTGTGCGCTTCAGCATATGCCGCCGCCGGTATCGCCGGAGCCAACCCTTTTCGCACCGGCATTACGGCATTCACCTTGGGCATTGGAAAATTAGCGGTGCCGATGGTGTTTGTCTATGCGCCGACCATACTTATCGTATTGCCTGAACATTTTACGTGGGCTTCTTTTTTGCAGGTGTCGCTCAGCTGCGCCCTGGGTGTTTTTATCATTGCCACCGGCATATCGGGCTATTTTTTGGCAGCGATGACGCGCAGCGAACGCACCATAGCGGCACTCCTTGGGCTCATGCTAATCGCCCCTGGACAAGCAAGCGATGCCGTGGCTTTGGTGGGAGTTGCGGCTTTGATAGCCTGGCAGCGGTGGCGCAAATCCCCGCCAGCGCTCAGCCGCTAAGACGGCAAACGCCGCCGCGGTCGCCGCCCATCGCGCAAATCTTGCAAGCGATAAACAACATCGGCAAATGGCATAAACCACGGTGCCCCCCGATGCCACCAGCGTGTTGACAGTTTGGTATGACGAAAAGCGGTGTCACCCTCGGCATCGCCCAGCATAGCCATCGCCGCTTTATAGCCCAGCCATGGCGCCATCGCATTGCCACTGCCGCAATATCCCATAGCGTGCCATATATTGCCGCACTGACCAACATTGGGCAGTAAATCAAAAGAAAATCCCGTCAACCCGCGCCATTGATGAGATAGGTCAACATCACCAAGGGACGGAAAAATATCCGCCATTAACTTGCGCATCTGTCGGCGTATAAAAGCATCGGAAAACCCATTGTACATTGCCGCCCGCGCCCCAAATATCAACCGCTCACCGTCGGGCGAGGCGCGATAATAACAATGGCGAAAACGCGATTCGACAATCATCCGCCCGCCGGGAATAAGCGCGCGCATCACTTTCCGCCCCAGCGGTGCGGTCGCCACAATAAAACTGGGAATCGGCACAATCCGCCGCCGCCAATACGGCAACCCCGGGGTAACATAGCCGTTAACGGCAAGCAAAACCTGCCCAGCGCGAATACGCCCATGAGCAGTATGAACAGTGACCGCACCGTTATCTGATGACAAACAAATCACCGGTAAATCGCCGATAACCGTCGCCCCGGCGCGTTGTGCGATATGTAGCAATCCTCTGACATATTTAGCCGGGTGCACTCCGCAATGGCGAAAAAATACAGTGCCGCCTTCATATAAATCGGTCGCCACCTCCTCATGCTGACGCTGCTTAGGCAGCATATCGGCTTCCAATGACAGCATATCTTGCAAAGTTTTCAGCTGCCGTGCCGTATCCTTATATTCATCTTGCGTCCAAGCGCCGCGAAAACGCCCGCATTCAACAAAATCGCAATCAATATTTTCCTCGGCAATTAAATTTTTAACAAAGGCAACAGAATCCAAATGCGCCTCGCGCAACAAACGCTGCGCCAAATCATCACCATAACGGGCGCGCAAATGCTGATATTCCAAGCGATGCCCGCCGCCCAACATACCTCCATTGCGCCCGCTGGCGCCGCCGCCCGGCGCACCCGCATCGACCACCACCACGTGCCGCCCGCGTTTGGCCAAGGCGCGCGCCGCAGAAAGTCCGGTCAAGCCACCGCCAACAATCACCACATCCGCCTCTGGCGGCGGCGGCACAAAAGACGGCGATTGGGGCGCCTTACCGTCCTCAAACCAAAATGGCTGCATCTGAGGCATCATCATTTCATGCTCCGGGCAATAATTGAAAAGTGTTTATTCATTATAAAATTATCCCACAATCGCGCATCATTGTAAAATTGCACCGTCTTGTCGACCTAAACACCATAACGATTATTAGATTAAACCCTTTGCCATTCCCCAGAGATTTTACCTGCCCCCAAACACTGCCTTAGCCCAATGACCAGAATCCGCCTAAACCGATGAGAGACGAAATTATCTTTCCGCCCGATTTGGAAAAAATCATTGCCGCCGCCTTGTCGGCCCACGGCGCAACTGCCGCCGTTGCCCGCTCAGTCGCACGGG
>JBPCWX010000302.1:0-7274 GCA_051009095.1 Gammaproteobacteria bacterium
TGGGTCAGTGCGAAAACGATAGACGAATGCGCTCTGCTCATGATATTCCACCAGCGGCATTTTTTTATACGCACCGCTTTGGATATAGGCAAGCGCCTCTCGCAATGCCGGCGGCGAGCGATAACCATGCACCGACAGGATAGTTTTGCCGACAGCGTCCAAAAAAAGCAGCGTGGGAGTATATTGCACCCCGACTTGGCGGGCATATGCTTTCTCGGTCATGGTTTTGCCGTGCCATGACACTTCGCGCGACCCGCGGATGTTAATTTCCACTGCCTCAAAATGGGCGCGGATAAAATCATAATTATCCGTTTGGGCGGCAAAAGAATCCGCCAGCATTTTGGCGCAATAGGGGCAATCCTCCAAATGAAAAAACACCAGCAAATGACGCCCTGCCAAAGCGGCCTCGGCAGCGTCTTCATTTATGTCCAAAAAACTATCCTTGAACCATGCGGGAGTGTCAAAAGATTCAATGCCGACAATTTTGCCGGCGGCACCAGCATCGCCCGCCACATTTGCAAGCAGCAAAGCCGATAACAAAAATTTGCCAATCGCAGCGCCCATATTGACAATATACTATAACACAACCCCGCCCATCACCTTGCTGTGATGATTCACATTAAACAAGATAATTTATTAAAAACCTTGGCATCATTGAAAACGGCGGGCATTTATGCCGACAGCAAAACCCCATTATTCGCCATTACGATCGCTGCGGCGGCGGCATTGAATAATTTCCGCTAACACGGACAGGGCAATTTCTTCCGGCTCTATGGCTTGTATATTCAACCCTGCCGGCGCTTTCAATCGCGCCAATGTTTCTTCTGCCAAACCATCTTTTGTGAGCATAGTTAGAAGATGCGCGGCTTTGGCGCGGCTACTCACCATGGCGACATAACGCGCCGGGGTGGACAATGCCGCCCGCAAAGCGTCCACATCACGCCGCCCTTGCGTTGCTACAACAACAAAATCTGATGCCCTCATCCCGACTGCAATATCGCTAAAACCTGCATGAAAATCCGCCACTCCAGCAAAAACCGCCTCCTCCTCTTCCGCCGCCGCCACCCGCACGCGATACCCCAATGCCGCCGCTTGCCGCGCCAGCGCCACGGCGACCGGCGAAGCGCCCAAGATCAGCAGCAACGGCGCCGGCGACATCGGCTCAACAAACAAATCCATGGTGCCGCGCGAGGGGCAGCCGCTGGTGTATAATTCCAAGCCCTCATCCGCCGCCGTTGTCTCCTCATCGGCCGGCTTGACGCGAATCAGCCGCGCCTGTCTTGCCGCCAACACTTGCGCCGCCGCCCGCCGTGCCGCCGCAGTAACGCAGGTGCCGCCAATAAAGCCGGTGATATTGCCGTCCTCATCAATCAATGCTTTAGCGCCCGCCTTGGCTGCCGTTGCCGCTTGCGCCCGCACCACCGTGACCACGCAAAAAGCCAAACCCGCCGCCTGTCGACGGGCAATATCCGCCGCCAGTTGCGCCGCCATCACCATGCTGCCCCCGCGCTCATAATGCCGTCCACATCTTTGCCGCCTGCGCCACTTCTTCCGGCGTCCGCGCCGGCGCCAGTGCGGTCAAAAAAGGACGCGCCACCGCCAGCGCACGCGGCGGCGGATGGGCGACATCTGCCGCCGCCAATGACGGCGACAGCCAAAAAATACGCGGGGTGCGGCGGCGTAAAAAACGCATCGCCTGCTGCAACTGTTCCGGCGGCTCCGAATCGTAGCCATCGCTGACAATCAAAACTGCACTGCGCCCGCCCAAACAACGTCCGCCATAGCAGCGGCTAAAATCTTGCACACAGTGGGCAATGCGTGTGCCGCCGCCCATTCCCTGCGTTTGCAAGGCAAATTTTTCCAGCGCCGGCACCCCGCTGTCGCCGCGCAAAGAGGAAGTTATCCGTACCAGGTGCGTATGAAAAACAAACCCTTCAGCCTGCGCCCCGCGCAACATGCCTTTTAGGAGCAGCAGAAAAAAACCACTGTGCGCCTGCATAGAAGCGGAGACATCTAACAGCACCGATAAACGCACCCGCTTTTTTTTGCGCTGCCGCCTGAGCAACAGCAATGGCTCTCCACCCGTGCAAACACTGCGGCGCAATGTTTGCCGCAGATCCGCACCGCACCCGCGCCGATGGGGGATATACCGCCGACTGCGGCTGCGGCTAAGGGCATGCCACAAATGCTCGCCTAATTCTCGCCACTGCGTTCCCGCCGGCGGCGGCAAGTGTTCGCGCCCGCCACGCCGTGATGCCTGCCGCCGCAATCTCGCCTCATTTGCCGCATCGTCTCCGTCTCCGTCATCATGGCTGCCGCTATCCTCACCGCTCGCCGTATCATCGCCGCCGGCATTGGGGGGCAAATTCCATAAATGGCGGGTGGTGGCTGAATATCCAACGGCGGTCTGGCTGAGGCGTTTGTCGCGCTGCTGCCAATAATCATCAAATAAATCATCAAACCGCTCCCATTCGGCGCGGTCGGAGGCAAACATAAGCCGTAAGGTGCTTTTGGCAGCTGCCGCATCGGTTGCGCCTTGTGCCGCCAATATCCCCAGCGCGCTGGCAGCCTCGCCGGCGCCAACCGCAAAACCGTGCAACCGCAAATAGGCGGCAAAACCCACCATTGCCGTCGACGGCGGGGTGAGTCCACTGGCGGACCAGTTGTCGGGCGTCATACTCTTGCCGCCAGCAAAGCGGCTTTTTGCGGCGGTATTGCCTGACGGTCGGCGGTGGTCTTGAGCAGGCAAGACAGCGTGATGTATAACTCCTGAGATTTCACCGCGGTTTCTAAATGATTAATTTTCAAGCGCATCAATGCCGCCACCCAATCCAGCGTTTCGGCAACCCCCGGCTTTTTTTCCAAGTCTTCACCGCGTAGCAAGCGGACGAATTTTGCCGCCTGCACCGCCAGTTGCTGGTCAATATCGGGATAGCGCGCCACCACAATGGCACACTCTTTTTCTTCTGACGGATAATCCAAATAATAATAAAGACAGCGGCGCCGCAATGCGTCCGACAGGGCGCGCGTGGCGTTCGAGGTTAGCATAGTTATCGGTATGCTTTGCGCCTTGACGACGCCCAATTCTGGCACCGACACTTGATAATCCGACAACACTTCCAATAAATAAGCCTCAAATTCCTCATCCGCGCGGTCTACTTCATCCACCAGCAGCACGGGAGATTGGGCGCGGCGAATCGCCGCCAACAGCGGGCGTTCCAAAAGATAATCCGCCGAAAACACCGACTGCATGGTGGTCGCCTCGCCCAAACGAATGGCAAGCAGCTGCTTCTGATAATTCCATTCATACAGCGTATTTTGCGCATCCAATCCTTCATAGCATTGCAGGCGAATGAGTTCGGCACCCGCCGCCTGTGCCAAAGCCTGCGCCACTGCGGTTTTGCCGGCGCCGGCTTCTCCTTCCAGCAGCAGCGGGCGCGACAACTCCCGCGCAAGATAAATCGCCGCCGCTAAATCATCATCCGCAATATAGCCAACCGCCGCTAAGGTCTGCCGCAGACCGACTATATCGGCGTTAGCCATGCAAACCCAGTTGGCTTGCGGTCTGCCAAACCCGCCAATGATTGTGGGGCATCGCCATCGCCGGCGCCCCAAGGTGAGCAAAGGCATCATTAATCGCGTTGGAAAATGCCGACACGCCGCCAACATTCGGCGACTCGCCCACTCCTTTCGCGCCAATGGGATGGTGCGGGGACGGTGTCACCGTAAAGTCCGTCTCCCAGTGCGGCGTCTCCACTGCGGTCGGCAGGTAAAAATCCATCAAACTGCCGCCGCGCAAATTGCCCGCTTCATCATAGGGCATTTCTTGCCCCATGGCAATCGCCAATGCCTCGGTAAGCCCGCCGTGCACTTGCCCTTCTATAATCATCGGATTAATGCGCGTGCCGCAATCATCCAGAGCATAAAAGCGGCGAATGTGTGATTCACCAGTGTCTACATCAACATCGGCAACGCAAATATAAGCGCCGTAGGGATAAGTCATATTGGGCGGGTCATAATAACTCACCGCTTCCAAACCCGGCTCCATATTAGGCGGCACGTTGTTATAGGCGGCAAACGCCAATTCCGCCATACTCTTGCGGCGGCTTGCATCTCCCTTCACACAGAATCCGTCAACATCCCATTCCAAATCATCTTCATGCACTTCCAAAAGATGCGCCGCAATCATTTGCGCTTTGGCGCGAATTTTGCGCCCGGCCATCGCCGCCGCCGCGCCTGCCACTGGTGTGGAACGTGAGCCATAGGTGCCAAGACCATATGGTGCAGTGTCGGTGTCGCCCTCTTCCACCGTAATATTGTCCGCCGACAGCCCAATTTCCGATGCCAATATCTGCGCAAACGTGGTTGCATGACCCTGTCCTTGGCTGATAGTGCCCAGCCGTGCCACCGCGCTGCCGGTGGGATGGACGCGAATCTCGCAAGAATCAAACATTCCCAAGCCTAATATATCGCAGTTTTTAATCGGCCCGGCACCAACAATTTCCGTAAAAAAGGCAACGCCGATGCCCCTCAGTTGGCGGGTCTCGCCGCGGGCAAAAGCCTCGCGGTTTTGCTGCTGCTCAGCGCGCAGGGCGCGATAATCCACCGCATCCATCGCTTTTTGCATGGCGGTGTGATAGTCGCCGCTGTCATATTCCCAACCCGTGGCGGATACATATGGAAACTGCTCCTTGCGAATGAAATTTTTCATGCGCAATTCAACGGGGTCGATGTTGAGCTTGCCCGCCAAAAGATCCATCATGCGCTCAATAAAATAAGACGCTTCGGTAACCCGAAAAGAGCAGCGGTAAGCCACGCCGCCCGGCGCTTTGTTGGTATAAACACCGTCCACCGTAATATGCGCCGCCGGGATGTCATATGAGCCGGTGCAAATATTAAAAAATCCAGCCG
The DNA here is from genome assembly GCA_051009095.1 of Gammaproteobacteria bacterium. GTDB lineage: Bacteria > Pseudomonadota > Gammaproteobacteria > Tethybacterales > Persebacteraceae > Doriopsillibacter. Next base: position 4,912 of record JBPCWX010000302.1, read on the forward strand.
GCCATTTGCTCGGGTCAGCACAAGCATCAAAAGCGCCGTGGTCGGCGATCACCTCACAGCTCAGCGCGCGGATGCGTCCGTCCTGGTCCGCGGCAATCGTGCCTTTCATATGATAATCACGGGCAAAAGCGGTAGCCATCAGATTTTCCATGCGGTCTTCTATCCATTTCACCGGCACCCCCAGCACAATAGAGGCGACAATGGCGCAAACATAGCCGGGATAGACGCCGACTTTATTGCCAAAACCGCCGCCGATGTCCGGCGAGATAATGCGAATGTTATGCTCTGGAATGTTGGAGATAAGCGAGGCGACGGTGCGTACCGCATGAGGCGCCTGAAAAGTGCCCCACACGGTGAGTTTGCCGTTGATTTTATCCATGGAAGCAATGGCGCCGCAAGTTTCCAGCGGACAGGGATGGACCCGCTGATATGAAATCATCTCTTCCACCGTAACCTCGGCACCTGATAATGCCTTCTTAACCGCCTCGGCATCCCCCGACTCCCAAGTAAAAATGTGGTTGTGATGGCGCCGCGGGCCATGCGCACCGTCGCTTTTGTCTTTAATGTCCTCGCGCAACAGCGGGGCATCATCAGCCATCGCCACAAAAGGGTCAATAAGCGGCGGCAGCGGTTCGTATTCCACCTCGGCCAATTCCACCGCATCGGCGGCAATATAACGGTCATCGGCGACAATAAAGACCACTTCCTGACCTTGAAACAACACTTTTTCCTCCGCCAGCACCGCTTGCACATCGCCCGCCAAAGTTGGCATGTAGTGTAAATTGAGGGGCTTTAAATCCGCCGCGGTGAGTGCCGCCCGCACGCCGGGCAGAGCGCGGACCGCGTCCAGATTGATGGATTTGATGCGCGCATGCGCGTGCGGCGAACGCACAAAATCACCAAAGAGCATCCCCGGTAATTTCATATCGTCAACATAATTTCCCTTGCCTTGAATAAAGCGGGCGTCTTCCACCCGCCGGCGCGAGACTCCCAGCCCTTGCAGTTTTTCTTGTGATTCAGCGGTGGTCTTGCTCATGCTACTTCCTCCTTATTGTTTTCTGCCGCCGCAGCAATGGCGGCAACAATATTTTGATAACCGGTGCAGCGGCACAAATTGCCCGCCATACCATGACGAATCTCCTCTTCACTGGGATTTGGATTTTCTTTGAGCAGGCGATAGGCGCGGGTAATCATGCCCGGCGTGCAATAACCGCATTGCAAGCCGTGATGTTCGCGAAATTTTTCCTGCAAAGGGTGCAAACTGCCGTCAGCAGTGGCCAATCCTTCTATGGTCAGAATGTCCGCGCCGTCAGCTTGGGCGGCAAAGACCGTGCAAGATTTAACCGACTGACCATTCATATCCACCGTGCAAGCGCCGCAGTGACTGGTCTCGCAGCCAATGTGCGCGCCGGTCAGATGCAGACGCTCGCGCAAAGCATGGATGAGCAGCTCGCGCGGCTCCACTGCCAAGGTGTGAGATTGACCATTAACGGTCAGAGTAACGGTAATTTGAGACATGGTAATTCTCCGTAGGATAATAAAGACTACGCCGCAGCGCGCGTCAGGGCGGAATGAATGGCGCGCTCGGTCATAACCGCCGCCAAAGCGCGGCGAAATGCGGGCGGGCCACGATTATCATCGGCAGGGTCGCAGATGGCGGCAGCCTTTTCAGCCGCTTGCTTGATGACCGCATCGCCGCCTTCCGAGCCTTGCAGACATGCCGCCGCCTCAGTCGCCAACAGGGGCGTGTCGGCTAAATTGGTCAGGGCAATATCGGCGGCGGTGATAATCCCTTTTTGGCGCGATAAAACCACAGCGGCAGCCGCCGTTGCATAATCGCCAACTTTGCGCTTTTGCTTTTCATATGCAAAACCGTGCCCCGCCGCCGGGGTGGGAATGTGAATGGCGACCAGGATTTGTTCATCCGTGCGCGCCGTGTCATATGCGCCGTGATAATAATCACGCGCCGCAATGCGGTGTTCGCCATCTTTCCCCCGCAAAACAAAAGTGGCATTCAGGCATTGCAACACCGCGGGCATGTCATTGCCGGGGTCACCGTTGGCGGCATTGCCCCCGATGGTGCCGCAGTAGCGCACTTGCGGGTCGGCGATTTGCTTCGCCGTCTCACGCAAGAGCGGACAAACCGCCGCCAATGCTTCGGAGTCAATCAGCGCATGCTGCGTGGTGAGGGCGCCGATGACAATCTCTCCCTTGGCGGTGTCGGTGTGGATGCCGCGAAGTTCGCCGATGCCGTTCAGATCGACCAGACAAGCGGGGGCGGCCAGACGCATTTTCATCATGGGAATCAGGCTATGACCACCGGCAAGCAGCAAACCGTCACCGCCGGCGTCGCAAAGCAGGCT
>JBPCWX010000303.1:0-4318 GCA_051009095.1 Gammaproteobacteria bacterium
GATGGATCGGCAAGGGTGGTGGTATCGCCCAAATCATCAATATCGCCTGCGGCAATTTTGCGTAATATGCGGCGCATAATTTTGCCCGACCGAGTTTTTGGCAATCCGCTTGCCCCAGTTAATTGAATAATATCTGGGGTGGCGATGGGGCTAATCATTTGCCTTACCCCCTGTTTTAGCGATCGGCAAATGATTTCTTTGGCTTTATCATCGGGCACCGCCGTTGAATTTTTTAAGGTTACAAAAACATAAATACCCGTGCCCTTGATATCATGGGGATACCCCACCACCGCGGCCTCCGCCACATTTGGGTTTTGCACCAAGGCACTTTCCAATTCAGCCGTGCCTAGCCGATGCCCCGAAACATTCAATACATCATCCACCCGACCAGTTAGCCAATAATAACCATCCTTATCTTGCCCCGCACCATCGCCAGTCATATAAAATTTGGGAAATTGTTTGAAATAGGTATCAATGAATCGTTGGTGGTCGCCAAATACGCTACGCATTTGCCCGGGCCAGCTATCGCCAATACATAGGTAGCCACGCACCATGCCATTTTCATCGGGGGTTTTATTTTCTACGCCATTATCGTCAAGCAATATCGGCTTGATACCGAAAAAAGGCATCCCCGCGCTACCCGCTTTTTGCGGGTGGGCAAATGGTAGGCAGGTTATCATAATACCGCCCGTTTCGGTTTGCCACCAAGTATCAACTATCGGGCAACGCCCATCGCCAACCACGCGGTAATACCACCGCCAAGCCTCAGGGTTGATAGGCTCACCCACCGAGCCTAATAATTTTAATGATGCTCGGGAAGTTTTTTTCACCATGTCATCGCCCTCACGCATCAATGCCCTGATGGCGGTTGGTGCGGTGTAGAATATATTGACCTTATGTTTATCAATCACTTGCCAAAATCGGCTGGCATCGGGGTAATTTGGCACGCCCTCAAACATCAAACTGGTCGCACCATTGCATAATGGACCATAAATAATATAGCTATGCCCAGTTACCCAGCCAACATCGGCACTACACCAATATATGTCGCCATCGTGATAATCAAACACCAATTCATGGCTATAGCTGGCATAAAGCAAATACCCGCCCGATGTATGCAAAACCCCCTTCGGCTTTCCGGTTGACCCCGATGTATAAAGAATAAACAATGGGTTTTCGGCATTCATGGGTTTTGGCTGATGGGTTTTTGGCATATCAGCAACCGATTCGTGATACCACCTATCTCTATTGGGGTGCATGGTGATGTTGGCTTTGGTGCGTTGCAATACCAACACCCTACGCACCATATCACCCGTGGTTTTTTCAATCGCACTATCAATGTTTTTTTTCAATGGCACTATGCCCGCACCACGATACCCCTCATCGGCGGTGATAATATAATCCGAACGGCAATCCATAATACGCCCCGCCAGCGATTCGGGCGAAAACCCGCCAAACACCACCGAATGAATCGCCCCGATGCGTGCCACCGCCAACATGGCAAATGCCGCCTCAGGCACCATAGGCATATAGATAGTAACTCGGTCGCCCTGTTTTACACCATCGGCTTCTAAATAATTTGCCAGTTGGCAAACATTTTCATAAAGTTGTTGATAGGTAATGGCACGGCTAGGTTCATCGGGGTCATTGGCTTCCCACAAGATAGCGGTTTGGTTAGATCGGGTGGCTAGGTGGCGGTCAATGCAATTTTCGGCAACATTCAATTCGCCATCGGCAAACCATTTGATATGAAAATTTTTTATATCATATGATACATCGCTAACTTGCGAAAATGGTTTTCGCCATAATAATTTTTTTGCAATTTTTCGCCAAAAACCATCGGGGTCGGTGATGGATTCCTGATATAATTTTTTATAAACTTCAGGCGACATCAGCGCCGCCTGACTTGCAGAATTTTTTATATCATAAATTTTATCATCATCGGTCATTAGCTCGAATTATGGCTTACCCGATATGAAAAAACAAGCTAGAAAATAAACGACAGCGATGCCCCAGCACCCAGTGCATGGCTACCGCCCAAACGATAACTCTTATTTTCGGTAGCCATCGCATAATAATATTTGGTAAATGCCCCAACCGAAATGAAATCATTAAAGGTATAATCTAATTCCAAAGTGCCGATGATATTATGCTGGGTAAAGCCAACCGAATTTTCATCATTCACGAAATCATCAGCCGCAGTGCCAGTTGTAGCGGGCGTGCCCTCGCCATTGGTTTCGCCAGCCAAGCCATTGATGCGAATAAAATTCATTCCATAATCCGCACCTATCGTAAAGCCCAAACTACCACCCATGCGAATGCCTAGCCCCGCCAATAACATATAATTATTGATATTGCCTGTTTGGCTGGCACTACCAGTGGTATATACACCATCATCAATTACAAAACCATCATCATCGGTTTCGTAAGTATTGGTGGTAAAACCTTGCCGAATATAATCAAACCCGGTGCTTACATAGAATTTACCGAAACTATACCCCACGCTAGCCCCACCGCCAAAACCGATATCACGGGTTAGCTGATATTCACGGCTACCGCCATTGTCACTGGTTTCTAATTGATAGCCCGATAGGTTATCAAAAAATGGCACATTGAATAATGCGATACCATGGCTACGAATAAAAATGCCGCGGCGATCGGTTTGATTAGAATCACCGCCACCGATAGAATCCACTACCTGTGCCGATGCCGAATCACCCATCGCCACCGCACCGCCTAGCAATGCCAATAATGCCAGATGGGCTTTATGGGCTTTCAAATTGGCTTTTAAGTTAAATTTTTTTTTGTTTTTATTATGCATAGTAAAAACTTATCCTTTATTTGTTTGGTTATAGTAAAATCCCCCCCAAACCCATTTGATACCGTTTTATATTTGATATCTTTTCTATTATAGGATGTTTTTTCCCATCTGTCAAGCTAAAAAAAATTCTTAAAATATAAAAAAAATTCTTGACGAAATGGCAAAAAATGGTCTAAAGTTCGAATCGGTTTGGGGTCGGTTTGGAAAAAAACACGAAATAAAAAAATAATTTAAAAAAACTATTGACAAAATAGATGAAATTGTGGTTATAATGCGAATCAGGTAGACAATCATTTGTTTTTGGAGAGAATTTTTTATTAGATAATATAAGGAATATGGATTTATGGCTATAGTATGGAAGATAACACCGCCAGCTGGCTGGTCAGCTGTTGAAAACGATGACCTGTCTGGTTTTGCGGTGGGGCAATTCACTGCGGTTGATGATGCGAATGCCATAACCTACAGCCTAGCATCGGGCGATACCGATTATTTTGACATCACTGCTAGTGGGCAATTACAACTAAAAAGTGCGTTTGATGCCGATAATGCCATCAATGGTGTATTTTCGGTGGTGGTGAAGGCAACCAGCACCAATGGCGATATTTCAAGCACCTTTATTTTAAGCGCCGATAATATCAATGAAAGCCTTACCCAATGGTCTGGATCCCCGCCCACCAACATTGCCGTATCAGAAACTGCCAATGTGGCGAATCAGGGCGAATTGACCGCTGGCAATTATGTTGCCTTTGCCACCCTACTCGATGCCGATGGCGATGGGTTTGAATATGCGATGGATCAATCAAAACCCGGCTGGTGGTTATTTGATATCAGTAGCGATGGGGTTTTGAGTGTAAAATATGCTTTGGATTACGAATCGACATTCTATCCGCCCGTTATTTCTGCCACCGCTTGGGTGCATGGCACCGCGGGCGGGGATGGCGTTGGCGATGGCATTACATGGATTAGCCATAATTTCACCCTAAATATCGGCAATGTTGATGAATCTGTTGCTTGGTCGGCGGATACAAATACCGATATTGATGCAACCTTTGATGAAGTGGCTGGCGGGTTTGGCAATGTGGCGGTGGGTAATTATACCGCCATCGACCCCGATGGCACGGCAGTTACCTACGGCATTACGGGCGATGCGGCGGCCTATTTCAGCATAACCAGCGATGGCACATTATGGGCTATCAGCAATATAGATTATGAAAAAGCCCCCGCTGGTGATGGGGTTTATGCTATCACTGTAACTGCCGAAAGCGGTGGTGGCACCCCAATAACCGCTAATTTGGTATGGAATTTAAATAATATCAATGATGAATCAATTTCATGGGCGGGGGTTGAATCATCCGCCGCCATATCAGAAACGATTAATGTGGCGAATCAGGGGGACGAATTGGCAACCTATATTCCGCTTGCCACCCTAGCCCCCACCGACCCCGATGGTGCTGGGTTTGAATATGCGATTGATCAATCACAGGCTGGTTGGTGGTT